>JAURYC010000099.1 GCA_030654105.1 Deltaproteobacteria bacterium | reverse complement strand
TTAGTTAGAATATTATTTATAATTATACGATGATTTTGCCCACTGTCAAAGAGTACCCCGCCCTGAAAGTTTCCAGTTTCCAGTTGAAAGCTTCAGGTTAAAAACTCGCAACCCGCAACTCGTAACCCGTATCCCGCGACTTGAATCCCGTAATTAACTCCTGCACGGGGTAAGAATTTTGCCGAAAATCAGCTTGTGGTCTCCTACCGCATAGTAATCCATCACCCTGGCCACTTCCTTATACCCGTGTTTCAGGTAAAACGCCCGGGGGGATTCATAAGGGGGCAGGGAAGAGGTTTCGATGAGTAACAAGCGCGCTTGCCGTTGCGCCAGGTCTTTCTCGGCATAGCGGAGAAGAAGGGTTCCTGTCCCTTGATTCCAGGATACAGGATGGACCACGATCCAATAAAGGTCATAGGTGGCATCCGTCAAGGGAGCTTTTCCATAACAAATGTATCCAAGGATTTCTCCATCCTCTCCTTCGGCTACGCGGATACTGTAGTCGCCCTGGTTTGGTTGCGTCAGAGCTAAGTCTATAATTTCCAAAGCAACTTGTATTTCTGATGGCTTGAAATGCTCCTGGGCCTTAAGGATGGCTTTCAGCGCAGGCCGATCCTTTTTCTCGATCCCGCGGATCTTCATGGCTCGCCACCAAGGATGAGAACTTCTTCCAATCGGGAAAAATCCACGGTGGGGATAACCTCAACGTATTGGAAAACGCCCGGGCGCTTTCGTTCCACTTTGGTAACTGTGCCAATCAATAACCCTTTAGGAAAGATTCCTCCTAAACCGGAAGTGATCACCTTATCACCAACCTGAACGTCGTCGCTCTTTTGCACATATTTGAGGATACCAAACTCATCCACTTTTCCCTCCATGATCCCCTGAGCGCGGGAGCGCTGAATGATCACATCTACTGCGCTGTTGGGGTCGGTCACTAAGAGTACTTTGGCCGTATTGGCCGAGACCTCGATTACCCGACCCACGACTCCTTCGGAAACTACTACGGCCATGTTTTTGGATACGCCTTCCCTTTCTCCCTTGTCAACCAGCAAGGTCTTGAACCAACTCGAAGGGTCACGGGCGAATACCTGAGCCAGGATGGCTGGGGAGGGATGTTGAGCTTGTAAGGGATACAGTTTCGTCAGGCGCTCTTGGGCCAAAATGGCTTCCTGGAGGCGATTGTTCTCCTGCCGCAAAGCGCTGACCCTCCGTTGCAGTGCTTCATTTTCTTGCTGCACGCGGGTGAGAAAAATATAACGCTCCCCCACTCCTTTCAGCCAGCGGATGAATCCTTGGGTTTTTTGCTGGAGGGGGAAAGAGATCTGCAGGAGGGTTTTCTCCACCAAGGAAGTTTCTCGATCGCTTCTGGTGTGCAGGGTGAGTATGAGAGCAGCCAGGAAGAGAAAGAGCAAAACGGTAAAAAGAAGGCGGAAACGTTTCAACCAATCCATTATCAGCCCGGTTCAACGTTGACCGGCCATCCCCTTCCTTCAAAAACCATCAGGATTTGATCATTACCTCTTTGAGGATGTCGAGTTCGTCTAAAGCTTTTCCTGATCCTAAAACCACCGCTGAAATTGGATCTTCGGTGATGGTAACGGGAAGGTTGGTCTCTTCCCGGAGGAGGACATCCAGGTTTCTGAGCAGGGATCCTCCACCGGCCAGGATGATTCCTTTGTCCACGATGTCGGAGGCAAGCTCCGGCGGGGTTCGTTCTAAAGTGGTTTTGATCGCTTCCAGGATGGCATTGATGGGTTCGGCCAGTGCCTCCCGTATTTCCTCGGAGTTGACCTGCAAAACTTTGGGATTCCCGGCCACAAGGTCCCGTCCTTTGATTTCCATGGTCTTCACTTCTTCTTCTGGATAGGCCGTTCCGATCTGAATCTTGACATTCTCCGCGGTTCGTTCCCCAATGAGTAGATTATATTTCCGTTTGATAAACTGCGCAATCGCTTCATCCATTTTGTCTCCGCCCACCCGCACGGACTGGCTATAGACGATTCCCGAGAGGGAGATTACGGCCACTTCTGAAGTCCCTCCCCCAATGTCTACGATCATATTTCCTGAGGGTTCGCTGACCGGAAGCCCCGCCCCGATAGCCGCAGCCATGGGTTCTTCGATCAAGTAGACTTCCCGGGCTCCAGCGGACTGGGCCGACTCACGCACCGCTCTTTTTTCAACCTCCGTGATCCCCGAAGGTACGGAAACAATAATGCGTGGTCTTACCAGGGTCCGGCCTTTATGGACTTGGGCGATGAAGTAACGGAGCATGGATTCGGTGATCTCAAAATCGGCAATGACTCCATCTTTCATCGGACGAATGGCTACGATGTTCCCCGGCGTCCGGCCAAGCATCCTCTTCGCTTCTTTGCCCACCGCCAGGATTTTCTTTCCCCCTCTTGAATCCTTACGGATAGCCACTACCGAAGGTTCACAAAGGACAATCCCTTTACCCTTAACATAAACTAAGGTTGTGGCCGTCCCCAGATCGATCGCCAGATCATTGGAGAATAGGCCCAAGATGGAATCGAAGATCATTGGCCAGCTCCTTTCTTAAGGAACCCCCGAGGGGAAGGAACGTGTCCCTGCAAAAAGGGAAAGTGGGGAGTCCAAGGCAGATATATTAACAAAATTCGATGGCTGGAGCAAGAAAATTAAACGAAAAATACTTGCCTTTTTCCCCGGGGTCATTTAGGATGATTAATATTATTGGGAAAGGGGAATTGGAAGTATGCTGGATTTCATGAGGCGACACGCCCAATCCTGGATGATCAAAGTTGCCTTGGGGGCTGTGGTCGTTGTTTTTATTTTCTGGGGAATCTGGAACCCTGGGGGAAGCAGGGAGCGAGATTTAGTGAGGATTGGGAAACATATCATCACGATTGCCGAGGCCAGAACCTACTATCAGAACCTGCGGGATAGATACCAGTCTGTATACGGGGAAAAGTTCACCGAGGAGATGGCCAAAAAATTGGGGCTCAAGGAACGCGCCGTAAAAGATTTGATCAATAAAATCCTTCTGCTGCAAGAAGCGCAGCGGCTGGGATTAGGGGTGGCTCCCGAAGAGATTCAGGCCTCTATTCAAAACCATCCGGCCTTCCAGAAGGAAGGATTCTTTGATAAAGACATCTACCTTCGCGCTCTCCAGCGTATCCGAATGGCCGCCAAGGAATTCGAGGCCAATCAAAAGCAAATGCTCCTGATTTCTAAGGTTCAAAACCTGATCGTTTCCTCAGCCAAAGTCTCGGATCGAGAAGTCTTAGAAGCCTACCGGGATAATTTCGAGAAGCTGAATCTGGATAGACTTTTTATCAACCCTGGGGACTTCCGGGATATGGCCACACCCCCTGACGAGGTGAAGGCTTACTTTTCCAAACATCGCG
>JAURYC010000098.1 GCA_030654105.1 Deltaproteobacteria bacterium | reverse complement strand
CTGAGCCGGGAACGGTCACGGGTCAATTCCTCACAAGCGAGGTTATATGCTTCGGGAGGAAGGTCGGGGTTTAGGCGCTTGAAAGCAATACGAAGGCGAGATTGGAGGATGATTTCTGATTGATTGTCCCGGCCGAGGGTGCCGGAGGGGCCGAGGGTTTCATGGAGTGCGTTGATATGATTCCATCCAAGCCCTTTCAACAGTTCGATGGCAGGCTGTTCGATGAGTTCTTGCTCGGAATATGAAGAGCCGCCTTTGGGTGTCATGCGTTGGCCTCAGGGATAGTGATGTCCAGTTCTGAAACATCCAGTTCGCCGGAGATAAGTTTAGGGAGGAGAAGGTTACGGGTCTTATAAAGAACGTCATTTTTTTCAGACAATACTCGCATCTGCCGGAAAAAGGGCTCACACAATTCGTGAAACAATATGAGCGTTGTGGATGATGGAACAATGACTTGGATTCCCGAAAGGCTCTCCAAGGTAATCTGGGGTTGAGCAGTTCCACCAATGCAGTCATTCAATCCTCTGTTCCCTAAAAGAAAATATCCATATTCAAAAGATTTGTTATCAAAATCAAAAAAGAAAGAGTTATTGGTGATGAACGATTTGGGTCGTGTAATCGTAACTTGTCCACAACTGCCACGACATCCTGTTATAATCGTCGGTCTCTCACGATTAAATTCTTTGTATCTTCCAATAACCTTGGCTGCTCCATATACTAAATAGGGGGCAGATTCTTCCATCATTGCCTTGGGAAGTGTTTTACCATACTTGACATCCACCCAATCCAAGAGGTTCTTTACACCCCACCCCTCCGGTATCTTTCCCAAGGGCGAGTTTACCATCTTGACCTTCTGATGGCCGGGGAAGCGGAACTTGACGAACCACTCCCGATAAAGGGTCTGGGCCATCTCCTCCAATATCTTGATGCGTCGGAAATTATTCTCAATCAGGTCATCGTAGGTGGAAAGAATGGTGGCGATTTTTTGTTGGATCGGGACAAGGGGAACAGAAACAGGGATTAAATGGATGTGGTTTCGATTTAATGTTGGGTTAGATGCACCGCAGTCATACTGCTCCAATCGCATTGATTTAAGGAAATGATAGGCAAACTTAGGGTCATTCCCATGAAAATCTTTTACCCACAGGGTCGTGTCATGTGGCCAGAAGTCCTCATCTGAATAGAAGGCTGTTCCAAGTGTCCCTTTTCTTCCGATTATTACACCTGGCCCCTTTACTTGATATTTGGAATGAGTGCTGTTTGGGCCAGACGAAGAATATACCTTGTAAGGCCCGGCTTCCTGCTCTTTTTTAGTGATGTCAAACCCCCTTTGGAGGGTCACAAATTCTCCCAATAAAATAGATCTCCAACCTTTTTCTTGCATTGTTAACTTTCGAGAATTTGGATTGTGTTTATCGAAATAACTTCTTCCAACTGCCTTGCCTCAACATTCAGGGTTTCCAACTCCTCGTTCAACTCCTGCAATCGCTCCTTAAAGTCAAAGTCGTCTGCCTCCCCCTCAGCAACGCCAACATAGCGGCCCGGATTAAGGCTCCACCCTTGTGCCTCTATCTCCTTGATAGTGGCAACCTTGCAGAGGCCGGGGACATCCACATACTTCTTCTCAGGGAACTTTTCGGCCATCATCTTGGCGCTTCCGTGTTGGTTCTCTGGCTTCTCCCCTCGGTAGAGTCGGACGATATTTGCGAGGAACTCTATTTGCTCAGGTGTGAAGTCCCGGTGGGCACGGTCGATTTGTCGGTAGATGTGCCGGGCGTCAAGGAATAGCACTTTCTCCTGCCTTTCCGTCCCCTTCTTCCCCTTGTCGAGGAACCAGAGCATACAGGGCAGGGTGACGGTATAGAACATATTCGGCCCTACCGCAACCATCACGTCCACCGACCGGTCTTGGATGAGTTTCTTACGGATTTCCAATTCAGAAGCCCGTGCATCTGCCGCCGAGTTTGCCATGACGAAACCGGCTCTTCCGTTCTTGCTCAAGGCGCTGTAAAAAATCTGTATCCAGAGGTAATTGGCGTTATCGACCTTGGGCAGGCCAAAGGGGAATCTTGGGTCGTCCTTGAGCCGGTCTTTATCTACTCGGTCAACATTGAACGGAGGATTGGCGAGGAAAAAGTCGAACTTGCCGGGGCTGTTATGCAGATCTTCGTAATAGGTATTCCCCTGCCGGATGTCCCCAGCCAGCCCGTGAACGGCAAGGTTCATCTTGCAGAGCTTAACAGTTTCTGCTACCCGTTCCTGGCCGTAAATGCTGATCTCTGCCGAAGGATTTTTCTTATGGGTTTCGACGAACCTGGCGCTCTGGACGAACATACCGCCCGACCCACAGGCAGGGTCGAAGATTCGGCCATGAAAGGGCTCCAATATCTCAACGATGAGTTTGACGATGGCCGTTGGGGTGAAGAACTCCCCTCCTTTCTGACCCTCGGCCATGGCGAACTTGCCGAGGAAATATTCGTAGATTTTTCCGAAGGCGTCTCCCTCGATGTCCATGGGGATGGAAGCCATGATTTTCAGGAGTTCCACCAAGGAGGAGTTTTCCAGCCGGTTGAAGGTCTTGGGAAGGACATCCTTGAGGTCAGGGTTCTCGCCTTCGATGGCCCGCATGGCGTCATTGATGGCCTGTCCGATATTTGCTCCCTCGGGTTTCTGAAGGAGTTTCTGAAAGCGGGCGGCTTCAGGAAGGTAAAGAACACCTTTGGCCTGATAGTCGGATTTGCCCACCTGTCGGCGACCCGTTCCTTTTCCTTCAAGTTCCTTCTGGGCGACGGCGAACTTCTGATCCGCATACCTCAGGAAAATAAGGCCCAGAACAGGGATCGAATACTCCGAAGATTTGAGCTTTGAATTTGCCCGCATTTCGTCGGCAGCATCCCAAAGGCGTTTTTCGATTTGATTATTATTCCCGACGGCCATATCGCCTCCAATATCTCACAATCAGGGTAATTCCCTAAAGACAAGATAATCAGCGAAGCCTGAATTGAGAAAAAATTTAGGCGGCAACACCCAAAGAAGAGCCAAGATCGAATTCGTTGTAACCCTGAATCTTCCAGCCCGCCATTTTTAGCTGTCTGTCAATCTCTTTTCTTGCTTTTTCTTCAGGTTTCACGGGTCCACCAAAATCTTAAGAAGGAAGCTTTGTCCTTGTGATACTCTGGCGAAATGCCACCGCACTTACATTTTTGGTTTCAATGACCTAAAAAAGGAGAAGGAGGTTGATCCGGGGTCCTTCCTCCCTTGTCCCCTCCTCATTGTATTTCCCAGGCCAAACAAGCTCGGTCTTGGTAAATTCAATTTTGGCCATTATTCCCCTTTGTTTTCCGATAACCCTTGTCCCAAAGTCTGCTGTTATTAACTCATCCCTTTTTGATTACTTCCCAATATCCACCTTTAGCAGATCCAACCCGTTTGAGCAGACCGCTGTTTTTTAATCTGGAAATATTTTGTTCAATTTTTCTCTGAGAAATTCCGACTATCCCAGATAATTCTCTTGCTGATATTTTGGGGGTATGTAAAATATTCTCAATAATTTTCTTTTGGTTCTCGGTCAATTTTTCTCCGACTTTTTCTCCCAACTTATTTTTGATTTCTCTGATTTCCTTCTTGAGAAATGGCCTCGTAAAGCTGATTCTAAAGAACGTTTCATACTCTATTTCCTGCAAAGTCAGGCCGGCCGCAGCCATTGCTTCGTTCATTCTTTTTATACCGGTTCCCGCGCGTTCCCCTTTATCCAACTTAAAGAAGAGGTCAGCACTGTGTTCATCTAGATCCATCATTTTGCTGCACTCTTTCCTGTTAAGTGGTTTTTAGCCTTTGTATATTGGGCACCATTTTGTATGCTTATACCATACAATTGCATGGTTATTCCATACATGCAGGAAATAGTGCCTTAAATCCCCCAACTTCCTTTATTAAAGGGAGGGCGAGGGGGGAATTTTTATAGTTCGCGGGTTTCGCCGCAATCATGAACATTGGCTTCCAAACGGGTTAACCCGCTAAATGCTATTGTGCCATTTCGGTGCCCCGGCAATAACCCTGTATGTCGCACTCCTTACAGATTTTTACCTCTGGCACCCTTTGAATAATAAAATCCTTTTCCAAAATCTTTGTCACTACCTGATCAAAATATTTCCCTGCCTCCTTTACAAGTTTGGGACGATAGGGGAAGAGGATTGGGGGGAAGGTAAGGCAGGAAAATGGGCGCAGGGTCTTCAAGGGTTATCGATCTATCCCCTCTTCACTCTTCTCCTAAATCCACCCTCGCCGTGTAGTGAAATCCGTCAGGGCCAAATTGTCGTGTAAGGGTGGCAATGATTCTTTCCGAATCCGCCTGCGTTTCATTGGGTCCAGATATGTAGAGAGGCTTCCCATCTTTGCCGAATTCAAACTCCTTCGGACAGGTGGCAGGGTCTATGGAGCCAAAGATGCCCTTGATGGTTAAATAGTCTTTAGGGGAATGAAAACCGAGGCCTTCGGCATAGGCAACGGCATTTTCAATCAACTTTACAGTGCAGGCCGGTTCTGCATATTCTGCGCCTTCCTTTTGAACCATTTGTTCTATTCTTTGCGCGTATGCGCCCGGTGGAATGACGGCAAAAAAGCAATCTTTGACCCCCAGGCAATAGGTGTCTACTAAAAAGAAGGCCGCAGCGATATCCCCATTGAGCATCTTTCGGCTGATCACGATATTGCCGATTCCCTGGTCGTAAAGCACCCTGGGTATCAGGCACTCATGGAGGGGCATGCTGGCGGCAAAAGTAACCAGATTTCCTTGTCCAAAAATTTCCCTTCTTTTGTGGGCCATCGCCTTCTTGCGCTTGGCTGCCTTCCTGGCCAGTTTCTTCTGACGACTTCTTTCATCAAGAACCATGGGGCAAATCCTTTCTTATCTTCTCTTGCCAGACAGCGGAAGGATTGATTCTCCAATAATGCTTTTCCAGTTGGTGGCTATTTTGGCCAGAGCGGTTAATTCCGAACAGACTTCTCTCGCGACGCCTCGGCACTAATGGCCTTAATGGGTAGATAGTCCTCTATGAGCCGACGATCATCGCGGTTCATTGCATAGATTCTTCCAAAAATCTTTTTATCCGGTCGCGATTTGCAGCTAAACTTGAAAACTGCTTTTCGCATACATCAGTAAAACGGGCAAGGACTTTGCGATTGATTTGTTCTTGATCTTCAAAAATGGCGAGGGATCGGAAGGAGGCGCCCCATTTCTCAAACTGAAGTAAGGTTATAGTGGCATCTCTGGTCTTGTCATCATTTGGCAATGCCTGAACAAAGAGAGGACGAAGCATGCTATTAATCCGGCAATCGATCTGATATTTTCCTTCTGGATCATGCTTCCGATCAAACCAGTCGAACTCACGCCTATTTTCAGGGACTGACTCATCCATAAATGCTCTGAAATCCTCCATAAATGTCGAGCGAACCCTTTCCCGTGAAAGGTAAGTAACATCTGTAATCTTTAGGAGGGCTTGAACGAAGTTATACAAGGCGTCCCCATAGCGTTCATGCTGAATTGGAATAACGAGTTCTCCTTCCCTATCTTCGACGCTGAACATAGATAGTGCATTGGCAATGATCTTCTGCCGTGTCCCTTTCTGCAGGTCCTTTTCTTCGAGGTCATAAGTCAAGTGCATATAGGTGTGCCCTTCGTCGGAGATGACCCATCCTCCATTCCTTCTTTTCAGCACAATGGAGAGATGGTCCCCATCATCAAACATAAAGGGAGTAAAAACCACATAACGATCAATCCCTTCGGAGGAAAGGAAAAGCTTTTCGCTGACTTTCTTCTTGAAATCGTGTTCGATTTCTTTTAATCCCATTTTTACACCTCCTCAAAGAGTCGTCTCTGCGGCTCTATGGGAACTTGGAACCCGCAATCTTTTAGCATACATGGCAAGGCTTGGTTAAAATCTGAAAAAAGATCTGTTGGCAATAGCTTCTTTTCTTGAATAAAATCAGGTATTTCTTTGTCCGAAAGAATTATAGCCATTTAATCTCCTTGCGGCCCTTGATTCATTTTTGAAATCGCCTTTGCCGGAACTTTTAAAAAACCTTGCAGCCACAATCTCCTTTTTACCATGATCCAGTTTTTGGACCGGGGTCTGAACGAATATCGGTTTGCAGATCGGCAAAAACCAAGTTATTTCTCCTGCGAAGGCTTTTTCGTCTGTTCATTCAACAACTGCTGTAGGTTGGTAAAGGATTTGGCGGCTGATGAGCTTTCCAGGGCTTTGACCGCAATCTCCTGCACCTTCTGGTTGGCTTTTTCCAGAAACTGGGTGAGGCCGGCAATCTGGGCGCTCTGTTCTTTCACGGTTTTTTCCAGGGACTCGATCCGGGTGGTCAGGACATTCCGTTCGCCGATGAATTCTTTTTTCAGCAATTCTTCCTTGTTGTTGGCTTCCAGGCTCAATCTCTCCGTCGTTTCTTTAACCACCTTATTGACGGCAGCATCCCAAAGGCGTTTTTCAATCTGATTGTTGTTCCCAATGGCCATATCGCCTCCAACATCTCACTCAGGATAATTCCCTGTCTTTTGATACGATAGCCCCGACAGGGTTGCTATCAATAAAGACAAAGTAATCAGCGAAGCCTGAATTGAGAAAAAATTTAGGCGGCAACACCCAAAGAAGAGCCAAGATCGAATTCGTTGTAACCCTGAATCTTCCAGCCTGCCAGATTGAGGAAGCTAACAAACTCTTGCCAGGCTTTTTTTCAGGGTTCATCTGTTTTTTTCCGCCATTAGGAAACTATATCTTTGGGGCTGAAGGTTTTACCAATGATTGCCGGATAGGGATTGAAAAAATACAATTTCAATCTTGAGGGTAATTTAACAAATTGGAGGCAAGGAGTCAACGAGTGGATTAAAAAGACTAAGCGCGGGCGTTGTAAGTCTCCCGCACTGTTTCAAGAATCAGTTCAGCTATCAATTCATCATCTTCTCTTAAATTATATATTCCGCTGTGGGATGGATCTTCAGATTGCGGGTCATGGAGAACCTTAAGATTTCGCCTATCAGGGCTTTCATCTAAAACGTGGTTGCGAACCTCACCTACATTTAGGATGGCAATTTTTGCACGAGCTCCGACATTTAGTTTCGTCGCATAAATCGTTCGCAGCTGAGCAACTTCACTTTCTCTGCCGGAACAGTTAAGCAATTCAAGGCAATTGACTGCTAAGATTTCTTCTCCCGATCTCAACATGAAAGCAGTTGCTTGAATTTGCCCATCTGAAGTATGCGTAGATCTGCAGTATCGGGCAATGTGATGTTGATCAGGTATTTTATCACCCTTCATTCTGAGATCCAGCTCCACACTCCATGAGGGGCTACCGTTTCCTTCAGAATATCAGTCGTTGCAGTACCGGAAAGGCGAATTTGTTTTTCTGGATGCCTATCATTAGGCTTAAAAATAACAAAGCGAACATCTGCACTTGGCAGAAAATGCACACTAAACACTCGATTCTTCTTTGCCCTCCATGAGACATAGATATTATTATCAGGCGTTAAAGAAATACTTGGGCATTTTAGGTCGGTATGTAATTGGAAAAAATTATAAAAATTGCGAAGAGAGCCGAGAACAATCCCTATGCTCGTAGGATCGTCTTCTTTTGCATCATTTAATAATATAAGAAGTCTATCGGCCACTTCCCGACAAGAAATATAGGGCGACGTCCTAAGCTTAAAAATTATCTCTTGCAGTTGCTCTTCTTCGGTCTCAACCAAATCGGCTTGTGTAAATGGATCTTCGACCTTGAAATAACTACTTATATAATCATCGACGGTCCCTTGGCCGGCGGCTGGGGTCAGCAAATAGGGCCTTTTTTGCTGATATTGACCCCTTTCCACATTCCAAGCTCCGGAATATGGTTCCTCGCCTGTGGGATCGTCAGAAAGAAATCTATTGCCATATGCTGTGCTGGCCTTCCGTGAGGCCACAAGCCATCTATCATAAGTGAGCAAATCAATTTCAGGCATTGTCTTCTCGCTCCCAAAATAATCTTTGAACCTCAGGAGTTGTTAGATCAGTGAATCCTCGTACTATCCATTCATGGGCCATGTCAAACCATCTACGAATACCTTCTTTGCTCGTTGATTCCCCTATTCCTATCGCCTTCAACTCGAATACAAATAAAGGGGTTTTGTCAATAGTTCGTGTGGCCTGTTTCAGATTAACGATCAAACGTCCGCTTTTTTCCGGTAAAGAAAAGCTTGTATGCCAGGCAATGTTGATAGGATTAGGCAAAAACCGCCCCACTGTTTGCCTCCAAACGAAATCCGAAAATACTTTGGGGAGATCATCAATTGTATTCCATCCTTGATCCTTTGGGATGTGATTGATATAGCTTAGTTCACACTCAATTGGCTTGAGTTCGCCAAGTTCAAATTCATTAAAAAAATTTGAGACTGTATTCAGTACACTTTCAAAATTTTTGATGACATGGGGATATCGTGGATAAAGATTTTGCCTCCGTCGCCAATTGAAATAAAACCGGTCAAATTGAAACTGTACCAGTTGATCGTCCGAATTATTTATAAACCACACTCTTTGGAATGG
>JAURYC010000097.1 GCA_030654105.1 Deltaproteobacteria bacterium | reverse complement strand
CCGGGTTACTCCGTACTTCACACAGCGGGGCCCGCCGGCATTCGTGGCTACATTGCCCCCGATCTGGCAGATCGACTGGCTCGCCGGGTCTGGAGGATAAAAAACCCCCGCAGCTTCGACAGCCATCTGGAGATCCTGAGTAATGACCCCGGGTTCAACAACCGCCAAACGATCCTCTGGGCTGATTTCCAGGATCTTATTCATCTTGGACATGGCCATGACGATCCCTCCGTGCACGGGGACACACATCCCGCTCAGGCCTGTCGCCGACCCTCGTGGGGTCACCGGGACCTTCTCCCGATTGGCCAGCTTCAGCACCCGGGATACTTCTTCTGCTGTGACGGGAAGAACCACCACGTCCGGCTTTTTTTCCGCAAATACATCGTGGGAATAAACCATCAAATCTTCAGGGGCATCAAGGCAGCGTTCTTGGCCAACAATATCTCTGAGTTCGCGTTTAATGGATGCTGGTACCATAATGATTTCTCCTCGAAAGAGATTTACCGTCTCCGTAATTAAAAAAATTACCAACTTTTTCTTAGTTTATTCTGATCAGTTTTGTCAATGGAAAAATGGCTTTATTCCCCTTTATTTTTCTTCTATCAATTGAGGCTCTTGCAAAAGTATTTTTTTGTGGTTCGACAAGCTCACCACGAACGGAAAAACTAAATAATTTCAACCGAAGCCCGTTCACCCTGAGCCTGTCGAAGGGTAAATTACGGACTTTTGCAAGAAGCTCAATTGGCAGGGTTTGCCAGGAAAGTGCCGGGGGCACTCGTTCCTCTGCCCATATGAAAAAGGAATGGGGTGAGAGGAATTGGCCAAAGGGTTCGTGGGTTGGGATTATGAGTTTAGAATTTGGTTTTATCTTTTCCTTTCAGCTTGAGAATCTTTCTTACTTCATCCGGGGTGGCTACTTCCAGGCTCAGTTCCTCCATCAGGTGACGGATTTTCTGCACGCTCTCTTCGTTGGATTTTACCATTTGGCCTTTGCTGATATAAAGGTTATCTTCCATACCCACCCGAACGTTACCTCCGATAACGGATGCCACGGCCCCCAGAGAGAATTGGTAACGACCCACGGGGAGGACCGACCAGACGTAATCATCACCGAAGAGGCTGTCCGCGGTGTGTTTCATATGCAGCAGGTTTTCGACGCTCGGTTGAATAGATCCCAGGATTCCCATAATGAGCTGGAGAAAGAAGGGTTTGTCAAGGAAACCCCGATCGGCCATGTGGGCGGCGTTATAAATATGGCCTACATCATAACATTCCATCTCCGGTTTCGTCCCGTGATCCCGAAAGGTCTTCAGGAAGACTTCTAAGGATTTGAAGGTGTTGGCGAAGATGAAATCTCGCGTCATCTCCAAATACTTCGGTTCCCAGTCGAATTTAAACTTGGAATAGCGCTCCAGGAGAGGAAAGAGGCCGAAATTGAAAGAACCCATGTTGCAACTGGCCAGTTCCGGTTCCAATTGGGCGACCACCCTTACCCGCTCCTCAGGGGTCATCCCCAAACCGCCGCCGGTGGTCGGGCATTGGATTACGTTTGAACGCCGGTGAATCTCTCCGCAGATTTCCTTGAACAAACCAATGTCAGAACTCGGCTGCCCTGTCTTAGGGTCGCGGGCATGAAGGTGTACAGTCGCGGCGCCAGCATTCGCTGCCTTGACCGCCTCATCGGCGATTTGCTGAGGAGTTATAGGAAGATATTCTGACATGGTAGGAATGTGGATGGAACCTGTAACAGCGCAGTTAATGAACAGCTTGCCTTGCTTCATTGCCATGATAATACTCCTTTCATTTGATTATAAATAGGGCAAAGAAGAATGGATTCTTTCCCAGTTGGGAAATTAGCACATCCAGATAAAATTAACTGTAAAAAATATAAACAACCCTTTCTCTATGCGAAGAGGGATTTGGTCTTTGTATAAATCTCGTTTATCGATCACGCGCCGGGCCTTGAATTGACTCCTTGGTTAAAAGGTCTGGAAACAAAGGAGGGGGGAAATGGGTCTCCTTCGAAAAATGTTTAAAAATATTGTTAGCCTTCCAGATCTTATGATAGATTATTTTATTATCGCCGGTCTACAATAAAATAACCGTAGACCAGATCTTTTATCTTTCGCCTTCCTTTAGAGGTGGAAATTTTTATAAGGAGAAACCATGGCTGGTAAGCTAAAAAAATTCTTCGAGCCTAAAAGCGTTGTGGTAATTGGAGCATCTGCCATTCCCCATAAGCCTGGGAATGACGTGATTCGCAATATCGTGGCGAACGGTTATTCTGGAAAACTTTACCTGGTCAACCCCAAGGGGGGAGAGATCATGGGTATGAAAGTTGAGCGCTCGGTTCAGGACCTTCCGGAGGGGATTGAACTGGCAGTCATTATCCTTCCGGCCAGCGCCAACCCGCAGGCCATTCGCGAATGTGCAGCCCAAGGGATCCAGGCGATCGTCCTTGCTGCCGGTGGTTTTTCAGAAGTGGATGAAAAAGGGGAAAAGTTGCAGGAGGACCTGATCAAAGCCATCCGCGAAACTGGCGTTCGGGTCCTGGGACCCAACACTTCTGGTCACACATCCACCCCGCACAATTTCACTTCGAGCTTTTTCCCGCTGGGGAAAATCCCGCGGGGGAATATTTCCTACATCGCCCAGACTGGAAATTTTGCCACTCACACCATGCGCTACATCGCCACGGCAGAAAACTTTGGCGTGGCCCGGGTTGTAGGGTTGGGAAACAAGGTGGACATGGAGGAGAGCGAAGTGCTGGAATACCTGGCCGATGACCCGGAAACAAAGGCCATCTTTGTCTACCTGGAAAGTTTTAAAAACCCCAGGCGTTTCCTGGAAACCGCCAGTAGGGTAACCCGGAAAAAGCCCGTAATCCTTCTCAAAGGAGGGCGTACGGCGGAGGGAGCAAAAGCAGCAGTCGCCCATACCGCTGCTATGGCTGCAGAAGACCGAATTGTGGATGGTGCCCTGAGGCAGTCCGGTATCGTCCGCATTCATAAATACTCCCACCTCTTCCAGGCCGCCAAAGCCCTGGCCTTTATGCCCCTTCCTCAAGGGAATAGAGTTAGCTTTCTGGCTCCCTCCGGGGCTATGCTCGTGGTCCTTACGGACCTTTGCCTGTCTTTGGGCCTGAAAGTCCCTGATTTCGAAGAGCCCACTCGCAATTTCTTGCAGGACATCAGCCCATCCATCATTCGTATGCGCAACCCGGTGGACATCTGGTTTGCCGCTGGATTACACGGAGTGGAGTTTGCCTACCGGGAAGGAACGGAGGCAGCCCTGAAGGACCCCAATACCGACGCCGTTGTACCCATTCTCTTACTCACCGATGATACGGGTGTACCCCCTCTTGATTTTATTGTAGAGCTGGCCGCTCGGTATCGGCAAAAACCGATCTATGTTACTTTCACCGGTGAAAAAAAGCATATGGAAGCGGCCAAGGCCTTCTTAGAACCAAGAGGGGTGCCCACCTTCCCGTTGATCGAAGAGCCTTTTGAAGTTCTCTCCATCCTGGCCCGCTGCCGCCAAGCTATGGAGCGCCCCTGAAAAAACTAAAAAGCTTGCTTTAAATTTTTTTTTTTTGGTATCTTTTTAACAAATTCAATTGTGATGGATTCGTAAGGAGTCCTTTTTGTCTCATTTTCGTCATTCCCGCGAAAGCGGGAACCAATTAATTCAAGTAGTTCTGTCCGCCTTAGGCGG
>JAURYC010000096.1 GCA_030654105.1 Deltaproteobacteria bacterium | reverse complement strand
TTCATGGATTTTAAGAAAAAATTCTCAGACACTAACGATAGGCTGAAAGAAAGGCTTTTAGCATTACATGAAACACAAGCTAAACTGGACGAAGCCAGAAGAGACGTTCAAAAAGAACAACAAGCAGAACCAGAATCGATGCTCTCATTTTTATTCCTCCTTTCCTTTTTTTAAGTAAATAATTCTGAAATCATCCCTGCCATTCTTAAAAAAGAAAAAGCACCAAGAGGGACATAGAATCTCTCTGGAGCCACCCTAGGGGCACTTTCTGGTAACTCCTTCTCATACGCCACTCCAGAAGGTCAGGCGTTAGATTGTTGGGGTTACTTGTCTATGATGACACCATTTAACCGGAAAATACTCTAATCCTCATAGGTAGTCAAGGAAAAAATTACCTCTTGAAATAGCCTCAGTTTTCAAGTCCAAATTGATGACTTGCATTCGAAATGTTGCATTCTCGGCGATGACCTCAAAAACAGCAATTCAGGAAGAAGTCGTTACCTGGCTTGACAGTGTCCGCCAAATCAAATCCTGACTTTTATAGATTAAGAATGGTTTCAGTATCAGTAAAGAAATATATACATTTCCCTCTGCCACTAAACCCTGACCCTGACACTTATATTAAGTCCAGTCCCAGATATTGATCGATGATCCTCACAAACATCTCCACACCGAAGGGGAGCACGTCCTCGTCGATGTTAAAAAGGGAGCTATGAAAAGAATGGATAATCCCTTTTTTTTCGTTGCGGCAACCTAACCGGAAAAAAGAGCCGGGAACTTTCTGGAGGTAGTAAGCAAAGTCCTCCCCTCCCATGGAAGGATTTATGAATTCTACGTTTTCCTTGCCGATTCCTTGGGCACAGGCCGCTGCTACCAGATGGGACATTGGCGGGTCGTTGATAAGAGCCGGGTATCCGTCTTCAAACTCGTATTGATAATCCATATCAAAAGAGCGGGCGACCCCTTGGGTCGTCTGCTCAAGCCTGCTTTTGAGTTTTTCTCGAACTTGGGGGGAAAGAGAACGGACTGTCCCCCAAAGCTCCACTTCATCCGGGATGATGTTGAAAGCCGTTCCCCCATTCACCTTCCCGATGCTTAGCACGGCCCTGTCCAGAGGATTGATATTCCGGCTGACAATGGAATGGATTTGGGTAATCAGATGACCGGCAGCAAGGATAGGGTCTTTGGATAGATGGGGGTAAGCACCATGCCCTCCTTTCCCCAGAATTTTTATGCGAAACCGGTCGGTAGCTGCCAACCCTTCTCGCTCATGAATTCCTACCTTGCCCATCGGAAGATCCGGAAAAACATGGGCTCCAAAGATCGCATCAACTTTGGGGTTCTCCAGGACTCCCTCCTCCACCATCACTCTTCCACCTCCACCCCCCTCCTCGGCTGGCTGGAAGATCCATTTGATATTCCCCTTAACCTGCTCCTGGATGGAGGAGAAAAATTTAGCCACGCCCAAAAGGATCGTAACATGGGCATCATGGCCGCAGGCATGCATCTTTCCTTTAATCTGGGAAGCATAGGGAAGCTGAGTGGCTTCTTCGAGCGGCAAAGCGTCCATATCGGCCCGGATAGCCACCGTCTTTCCTTTTTTCCCGCCTTGCAAAAGACCGACGACTCCGGTCTTCGCCCATCCGGTTTTTACCTCAAGGCCGAATTTTCCCAGCCAGGCGGAAACCAACCTGGAGGTTTCGACCTCTTCAAACATCAGTTCCGGGTGCATGTGAATCGTTCTGCGGATCTCCACCAGCCAATCTTTCATGCTGGCAATTTCCTCTTGGAAAGAATTTTTCATTATTTTTTCCTTTTGCATCTTTTTTTATTAAAATCGAGCATCCCCCTCCAATGCAAGAAAATAGGGTTCAAGGATTCGAGGGTCCAACCCTTGACCCCTTGAACCCTTATGTTATTACAGCAGGGCTCGAACGGCATTCAGGATTCGGTCATAGTCCGGCTCTTGGGCGATTTCCGGCACCAGCTCCACATAGCGGATGATGTCCTGATCATCGACGATGAAGACCGACCTGGCCAGAAGCTTAAGTTCCTTGACCAGCACGCCGTACGCCAAACCAAATGAATGGTCCCGGTAATCCGAAAAAGTTTTGACCTTCTCCACTCCCGCCGCCGCGCACCAGCGCGCCTGGGCAAAAGGTAAATCCATGCTGATGGTGAGGATGGCCACGTTCTCTGGCAGTTTATCCGCCTCTTGGTTAAACCTGCGGGTCTCCGTGTTGCATACCGGAGTGTCCAGGGACGGAACGGCGGTGATGATTTTGATTTTACCTTGGTAGGATTCCAGGGTCGCAGGTTGCATCGAGTTGTCTAATACCTTAAAATTGGGAGCCTTATCTCCCACCTTTACTTCTTCGCCCAACAGGGTCAAGGGGTTTCCCTTGAAAGTCACCAGTCCCGGCCGTTCTTTTTCCGTGGGCATAACCTTGGCTGCAAATTCTTTAACTTTGGCTTAGAGCTCAAAGAGTTTGCCTTCGGCGGCCTTCCGGTATTCTTCAAGTTCCGTAACTTTTCCCCGGAGCGCCTTGCTTTTTGCTTCTAATTCTTCCTTTAATTTTTTGACCTCGGCACCGACCTTACTTTTCATTTCCAGGATGCTCTGGCTCGTCTTTTCTTTGAGAGCGGAGACTTCCCTCCCCGCTTGGGCCATCGTTTCTCTAAAGGTTTTTTGGCTTTCTCTGATCATCTTTTCCTTTTCGGCCAACTCTTTCCTGATTCTCTGGACCAAGGAATCCTTCTGGGTGCCCACATTTTTGGCCCTCTTTTCGGCTTCGGTCATTAACCTTTTGGCTTCGGTTCCCGCCTTGCTTTTGAGTTCAAGAAGACTCTCTTGGGCTTTTTGCAGCAGACTTTTTTTGCTGGCGGCAATTATTTTTTCTTTTCGGGCCAGTTCATCCTTAAGTTTCTTAACCAGGGCTTCTCTTGGGGAGATCAACCTCTTCGCCTTCTCTGCACTCTTCTTGGCCATTTTCTCTTTCAACCCCGCAATTTCTCTCGTGGCCTTCTTGACGGGTTTTTTCAGCGATTTTTTAACCCCATTCCCCTTCTTCTCCAACCCTTGCTTTGCGCGCCTTACCGTTTTCATACTTTTGCCCTCCTTTCCCCTTTTTCTCT
>JAURYC010000095.1 GCA_030654105.1 Deltaproteobacteria bacterium | reverse complement strand
GAAGCCCAAAAGGTTTTGCAGGACTTCTTCTGTATGCTCCCCCAATTCAGGGCAAGCCCTTTCGATCTTAACCGGTGTCCTGGACAGCTTCAACGGACTGTTTACTACCTTTAGCCTCCCCGCCTTTGAATGCTCCACCTCGGTGATCATCTCTCGCGCAGCAGTATGCGGATCATTAACCACTTGGTCGATGGAGTTTACGGGTCCGCAGGGGATATCGCTTTTATCCATCATGGCAACCCACTCAGCAGTCTTCTTGCTCTGAGTGATCTCCTTCAGAATCGGTTCCAACTGATCATGGTTTCGGGTCCTGGAAGGGTTATCTTTGAAACGTTCATCCCCCAGCAAGTCCGGGCGATTGATGACCTGGCACAACCTCTGCCAAAAGCGCTCTTCGCCCGCTGCCAGAACAATATGGCCGTCCTGCGTGGGGAAGGCTTGGAAAGGGGTACGTAACGGATGACGGGTACCGATACGCTGGGGAACCTCCCCGGTAGCGAAAAAGCGGGCAAAGGCATTTTCCAAAAGGGCGATTTGGCCGTCCAGCATGGAGATGTCAACCATTTGCCCTTGTCCGCTCGATTCGCGTTCGTGCAAGGCGGCAAGAACGCCCAGAGCGGTAAAAATTCCCCCTCCGATATCCCCGATTGAAAAACCAACGCGGACTGGAGGGCCTCCGGCCTCTCCCGTAATTGAAAGCGCTCCCCCCATGCCCTGCACAACTACATCGTAAGCTGGGCGGTGAGCGTAAGGCCCTTTCTGCCCAAAGCCCGAGCAGGCCGCGTAAATAATCCTCGGGTTGGTTTCCCGCAGCGCGCCATACCCCAATCCCAGGCGATCCATGACCCCTGGCCGAAAATTCTCCACTAGGACATCTGATTGATTCGCCAGAGCTAAAACGATCTCCTTGCCTTGGGGGTGCCGCAGGTTAACGGCTACGCTCTTCTTACCACGGTTGACGCTGAGGAAATAAGAGCTCACCCCTTCAATGAAAGGAAGACTCTTCCGCGAGGGGTCTCCTCCATCCGGGCTTTCCACCTTGATGACCTCGGCCCCTAAATCACATAGAACCATGGTGCAATAAGGCCCGGCCAAAGCCCAGGTCATATCCAGAACCCTTACTCCCTTTAATGGACCTGCCATAAACGATCCTCCTTAATTTATACTTTCGAATTTGATTTACATTTCCAAGGCCCGGTCCGGATTGAAGGTCATGGATCGAACCCCTTCAGGCCCTACAAGTCCCTTTCATCAGGGGAGCTGTGACCCCAGGGTCCTGGAATAAAATAGCCAAAGAGAGCAGAGCCCACCCGAGGGTGCGCCGGGCACTCTCAAGAACCAATACGGTGCATAACAAATTCAGTCAATAGGGTAAACTTGAAATTTTACTATTATTTTCATACCTCTGAACTTTTAATAATCTCGATTAACTCCTCATCCGTTAAAATTTTTCCCTTTTGTTTTTCACTCTTTTCCCTGATTCTCTCCATAATTTTGGGGTATAGCTCCTTGGAGACTTTCAGCCCCCATTCTTTACTCTTCAAGTTTAAAACATTGGGTCCTGCACTCTTCCCAATGACAAACCTCCTCTTATTGCCCAATAATTCTGGCCTCACCCCCTGAAAGGCAAAAGGCTCCTTTAGGATAGCAGCTACATGAGCGTCAGATTCATCGGCAAAGGCATATTCTCCGACAAACGGCTTATTCGTGGGAATGGGTAGTCCAGAAATTCTTTCCACCAATTTCGCCAGCTCATATAAATGGTCTAAGCGGATATGAGTTTTTACTTTATACAGAATTTCCAACCCCATCGCCACTTCGGCTAAAGAAGGGTTTCCCGAGCGTTCTCCCAGGCCATTGACTGATACATCGATCAAGGTTGCTCCGGCCTTCACTCCCGCAAAAACATTGGCTAAGGCCAAGCCAAAATCATTATGGCAGTGAAGGCCGATTAGGGGTTGTTTTTTCAGATGCCCAACCGTTTGGCAAACCCGGCGGATGAGGTAAGAGATCCCTTCTGGGGTGGCCGTGCCGACCGTATCGGCGATGCGGATGCGGTCTACCCCTTTATCCGCGACTCGGCGAATCATTGCCAATAAGAAATTTTCCTCCGCCCGAGTCGCATCCAGGAGACTTATGTTAATGATTTTGGCCCCCATTTTTTGGGCATGCTGGATGATATGATCCGCCCTTTGGAGCATTTGTTCGTCAGACAAAGGGGCATACATACTGCGGATATAGGAAGACATGGGCAAATACGAATGTAGGATATCTGCCCTGCAACTCAGGGCGGCTTCAATGTCCTTTTGCCAACCTTCGAAAGTTCCCCGGGTCATGACCTCTGTTTTGCTCGCCAAACCTAATTGGCAAATCGTCTCCACTTCCTTGTGTATATTTTTAGAACTTCCGGCTATTCCCACTTGAATCTGAGGAACTCCGATGGCATCTAATTTTTTGGCGAGTTCAATTTTTTCCGTCAAAGTAAAAGCCACGCCTGGCGTCTGTTCTCCATCGCGCATTGTTACATCGCACAAGATGACCTCTTGCGGCAGGCTGACCTCCAATCCCAAGGAGTTATAGCGACTCACGCATTGCTCCATCGGCTTCCTCCTGCTTTAGAGTATTCGGTCACCGGTTCGCTCAGACCGGGATATCTGGCTTCCCATGCATAAGAGGTAAGGAGGGCAGCGTCCACATAGAATGCCCCTTCAGGCAATGGAGCCCGTGCGAGGGCCAGATCGCCTTCGGCTCTCGCCAGCCAATCCTCTGCCGAACCAGGCTCTCCTCCTCCCTGCAGCTGTTCGCTTCACGGCCTCGGGATATCCGCCGGTTATCACTTTATCCAGGATCCGGGATTGATCTTCGGCGGGGGCCTTGGGGGTAGGAAGCTTCTCTTCGAAAAGGGCATCCACAAACCTTTATTGAATCCCCAACCTTTCCCCTTGCGAAAACGGCCAGAGATTCAAAATTTCCATCCAACCCAGCCAGGAATCCTGCGGGGTCCTGGCGAACTGCGGCCAACATGGAGAGGTTATCGAGGGTGATATAACGGGCCGGATGGTAATCGGAAGCAATGGCTTTGACGAGGGTGCTCTTTCCCGTCTGCCGGGCACCCGTCAAGAGGACCACCGGCGTATCGGAAAGCGCTTCCAGCAGGGAAGAGATAATATGCCGCTTGATCATAGTCGAATATTAACCAGTTACTGGTTGAAAATCAACCATTAAAATCGAAACCTTTGTTTAGTCCCTCCCCCCAAGGAAATAAATTAGCCACAGAGGACACAGAGATCACAGAGTTTTAAAACCATGATTAAGCAAAAGTAAAGAATACATGTCAAGTGCCTAAAGTGATCCGCCTAAGGCGGACTAAAGTTGAAAAAAGGAAATTCCTATACAATCGAGCTACTCCCTCATAGCCCATCTTCCCCACTGCCAACTGGCAAAACAAGAAAAGTATCAATTTAGCGGTTTGAAAAAGTGGTTTTACCACCTTTGTTGAGGCCCGGGGGCCTGGGCGGAACGCGCCGGAAGCATCGGCTGGGTTTCCGCTTGGCCACTAGGAACCCAGCGCGTTTCCGCCGGAGGAGGCGGGGGGGTTTCCCCGCCCCACCCGCGAAGAAATCAGCGCCTTATGATTCCACGCGGGCCGCCCAGGCCCCCGGGCCATGGATTCCCTCGGCCCTTACGCACCACCTCTTTTCAAAGGACTAAAGTGTTACGTTTTTATGAACGTCTCCAGATTTTTTACAAAATGATCAAAGGTCAATACCGAGAATTCCGGACTCAAAGGGATCGATTGGTCGGCCAGGCAAAGGATGACCCCCCTGGTGAAAGAAAGGGCGGAAAACGCTTTTTT
>JAURYC010000094.1 GCA_030654105.1 Deltaproteobacteria bacterium | reverse complement strand
AATCCGTATTTACCCTGTTAGATAGTAAACATCTAACAGGGTGAATCTGTGTCTAAAAAGGAATTTCCTATACAATCAAGTTTTTTTCTTCAGGTTTAAGGCTGTTCTAAAACTTAGCAACGCTGGATCATGGATTTTTACCCACCGAAGACTCTTCATCACCTCCTTTCTCTTCTTAAGCTTTAGGTTGTAAGCTTTCCTGATTGCACCTTGCACCTTACGTTTAACACTTTACGTTTACCTTTGCAATACCTTCGTCGCTTCCTTGGCAAAGTAAGTTAAAATCAGGTCGGCACCGGCTCGTTTGATGGACGTGAGGACTTCCATCATCACGCGTTCTTCATCCAACCATCCGCGCTGCGCTGCGGCTTTGATCATGGAATACTCTCCACTTACGTTGTACGCCCCAACGGGAATATTGAATTCCTCCCGTACCGCGCGGATAATGTCCAGGTAAGAAAGCGCCGGTTTAACCATGATGATATCCGCCCCCTCCTGAATATCCAGCCCTGCTTCCCGCAGAGCTTCACGGGCATTGGCCGGGTCCATTTGGTAAGATCTGCGGTCTCCAAATTGAGGCGTGGATTCCGCGGCCTCCTGGAAAGGACCGTAAAATCCCGAGGCATGCTTGGCCGCGTAGGACATGATGGGAATGTTTTCCAAGCCGTTCTGATCAAGAATCTCGCGGATTACCTTTACCCTCCCATCCATCATGTCTGAGGGAGCGACCATATCCGCGCCGGCTTCGGCGTGGGAGAGAGACATTTTGGCCAAAAGGTCGAGGGTGGCATCATTATCCACCTGATCCTTGATCACAACTCCGCAGTGCCCATGGCTGGTATATTCACAGAGGCAAATGTCCGTAATGACCACGAGCTCCGGAAGCCTGTCTTTGATGGCCCGGATGGCTTGTTGGATGATTCCGGAACGGGCATAGGCTTCGGAGCCCCGGGGATCTTTTTTTTTGGGTATACCGAAGAGGATGACTGCCGGAATACCCAGGTTGAAAGCCTCTTCCGCTTCCTTGACAGCCAAGTCCACGGACAGTTGGGCGATCCCGGGCATGGAGCGAATCTCGTTTCTGGCTTTCCGGCCGTGAATAACGAAGAGAGGGTAGATGAAATCATCCCCGGATAATTTCGTCTCCCGAATCATTCTCCTGAAAGTCTCATTCTTTCTCAAACGCCTCGGACGATAAACGGGAAAATACATACGAAACTCCTTTCAAATTCGAAATGCGAAATTCGGAATGCGGAGTTAAAATATTTCGCACTTCGCATTCCGCAATCTGCATTCTGCATTCCGCAATCGTTAGATTCCCTTCTTCCACCCTTGTACTCTTTCCAACCCTTCTTGCAGCTTGGCTCCCTTTTCCGCCAAGGTTCTCGCTTTTCCCTTTTCTTTCTCTACTGCCTCTAAACGGGCTTTGCCTAAAAATTCTTCGTTATGCAGTTTCAGATTCGTCCGGGTCATTTCTTCTTCTACTTTGGAGATTTCCTTTTTAATCCGCTTTTCTTCATCATCAAGGTTAATTAATCCCTTTAAGGGTAAGAATACCTCTATCTCCTCCACTATGGCAGTCGCTGCCGCTTTAGGTTTCTCTCCTGCGGATTGGAAGGAAATTTTCCCGGTGTGGGCAAGGCTTTCTATGTAAACCCGGTTCATCCTTGGAGGGTTCAAAGCATCCTCTTTCTCACTATGGAGGATGACTTCCACCGTTTTGGAAGGGGGAAGGTTCAATTCGCTGCGCAGGTTACGGATGGCTCCAATCACACCCATGACCAGTCCCATTTCCGCTTCCGTTTCCGGCTGCACCTCCCCTTCTTGAACCTTGGGAAACTCGGCGACCATGATGGACCCTTCATTACCCGGAAGTAATTGCCAGATTTCTTCGGTGATGAAGGGCATGAAGGGATGGAGGAGTCGAAGCGCGATGTCCAATACCCGAACGAGAATATTCTGAGCCACCCATTTTTGTTCAGGATCTTTTTCTTGATAAAGGACCGGCTTGATCAGCTCGATATACCAATCGCAGAACTCGTGCCACAGGAACTGGTAGATCGCCGAGGCCGCTTCATTGAACTTATAACTGTCCAAGCCCTGGCGTACCTCGCCAATGGTGCGATTCACCCGGCTTATTATCCAGCGGTCAGCCAGCGTTAATTCCATCTTCCCAGGCGCCCGATGGGGGTCATATCCCGGCAAGTTACTTAAGGTAAAACGGGAAGCATTCCAGATTTTGTTGGCAAAATTCCTGTACCCCGCCAGGCGTTCTTCGGACAACCGTACATCTCGTCCTTGCGCGGCAAAAGCGGATAGGGTAAAACGAAAAGCATCCGTACCGAACTTTTCAATGACGACCAGCGGGTCTACGACGTTCCCCCGGGATTTACTCATTTTTTGCCCGTCGGCATCCCGAACCAAGGCATGAATGTAAACATCTTTGAAGGGGACATCTCCCATGAACTTGATCCCCATCATCATCATCCGCGCCACCCAGAAAAAGAGGATGTCAAAACCTGTCACCAAAACGGAAGTCGGATAAAAAACCTCCAGATCTTTTGTCTTCTCCGGCCATCCCAGAGTGGAAAAGGGCCAGAGTGCTGAGCTGAACCAGGTATCCAGGACGTCCTGTTCTTGTTCCACCCGGGAACTGGCGCAAGTTGCGCATTGGGAAATCGGTTGAACCGAGACGGTCACTTCTCCGCAATCGCTGCAATACCAAGCCGGGATCCTATGACCCCACCAGATCTGGCGGGAGATGCACCAGTCGCGGATGTTATTCATCCATTCAAAATAGGTGCTCTCCCAAACCGAGGGGATAATCCCAGTGGCCCTTTTCTGCACGGCTTCGATGGCTGGACGAGCCAGGGTCTCAGCACGTACGAACCACTGCTTGGAAACCATAGGCTCGATAACCGTCTTGCAGCGGTAACAGTGGCCGACATTGTGGAGGAAAGGTTCTATTTTCTTCAATAGATTTAAATCGTTAAGATCTTTGATCACTTCCTTGCGGCATTGAAATCGCTGCTGGCCTGCGTATCTTCCAGCCTGGGTATTCATTTTCCCGGCGTCGTCGATTACCCGTATTACATCCAGTCCATGCCGGCGGCCGATTTCGAAGTCGTTGACGTCATGGGCCGGAGTAACCTTCAGGGCACCGGTACCGAATTCCTGGGTAACATATCCATCGGCAATTACAGGGATCCTCCGGTTCATGAGAGGCAGGATGACATTTTCCCCGATGAACTTCATGTATCGTTTGTCCTCGGGATGGACGGCAACTCCAGTATCCCCGAGCATCGTCTCCGGTCGGGTGGTGGCCACGACCAAATATTCCTTGGAGTCTTCCAGAGGGTATTTGATGTAATAAAGGTGTCCCTGCTCTTGCTCGTGTTCTACTTCTAAGTCCGAGAGCGCTGTCTGGCAACGGGGGCACCAATTGATGATGTAGTCGCCTCGATAAATCAGGCCTTCCCGGTAAAGGCGCACGAAAACTTCTTTCACCGCCAAGGAAAGGCCTTCATCCATGGTGAATCTCTCGCGGCTCCAATCACAAGAGCTCCCTAATTTTTTCAGCTGTTTGATAATCTGGCCACCGAACTCTTGTTTCCACTTCCACACCCGTTCGACGAATGCTTCCCGGCCCAATTTATGCCGGTTGGTTCCTTCTTCGGCCAACTGTTTTTCCACCACATTTTGCGTTGCAATTCCCGCGTGGTCCGTTCCCGGAAGCCAAAGCACGTTGAAGCCATCCATGCGCTTGTATCGGGCCAAAACATCCTGGAGGGTATTGTTCAGGGCGTGGCCCATATGTAAAGAACCGGTTACGTTGGGAGGGGGAATGACGATGCAAAAAGGAGGACGGACGGACCCTTCATCTGCCCGGAAAAGATTCTTGTCCTCCCAGAACTGATACCATTTTTCTTCCACTTTTTGGGGGTTATAAACTTTTTCCCAAGTTTTTATTTCTTGCTCTTTTTTCACACCTTCTCCTCGGCATCCACTTTTAGTTTTTCGATTTCTTGTCGCAATACTTCTGTAGCTATCAAGGGAAACATCTCCCGGGCTACCCGCTCTAATACCCGGATTCCGTCTGAGGCCATCCACTCTTCGGTTTTCATCTGCAGGGCTTCCTTCTGCGCCTGCATCTTTTCCACCTCTGCTTGCAACTTTTCAATCTCTTTCCCGAAGGCTTCCGCGGCGATCCGGGGGATCATCTCCCGGGCCCTTTGATCTAAAACCTGCAAGCCCTCAGCAGCCAGCCACCTTTCCGCCCTGGTGTTCAGCGCTTCTTTCTGGGCCCGGATTCCCTCCACTTCTCCTTGCAGCCTTTCGGTTTCCTTCTCCAATACCTCCTTGGCAATAGGGGGAATCATTTCGCGCACGCGTTGGTTCAGAACCTGCAACCCCTCTAAATCCAGCCATTGTTCCACTTTCGCGCTCAAAGCTTCTTGCAGCGTCCTGATTTTTTCTACCTCGGCTTTGAACTTTTCGATTTCTTTTTCCATTCCTTCTTCGGCGATGCGGGGAATCATCTCCCGGACCCCTTGATTTAAAACCTGTACCCCCTCTGTAGCCAGCCACCTTTCAGCCCTGGCGTTCAACGCTTCTCGAAGAGCCCGGACCTCTGCTTCATAGTCCTCGAATGAAGGTGGAGTTTCCGCGGAGCTGGAGGATTCCTCCACGACCTCGGTCAATTCGATAATTTCTTCTTTTTCTCCATTGGCCATAATCCCTCCCCTGATATTTTTCTGCAATTACCACAAAAAACCCTAACCGTCAAGTAATATGAGCCATGGCAAAAGGTAACGACCCATTGACCGAATGACTTAATAACTCAATGACTAAATCACTCTCAAATAATCAACCAGGGTTGAGGAAGGAAGATTTTTTCATAAAGTTTGATGGCGTAACGATCCGTCATTCCAGCGATGAAATCCAAAATGGCCCGCTCGACCGGCTCATGGGCAAACGCTTCCCCCGCTTCTTTCCGGAATTCTTCTTTCCTTTCTAAAAAATAGGCATGGAGTTCCCGGATGATTTTGGCCGACTTGATGAAATCCCCGTGCACCTCCGGCAGGTTATAGACTCGGTCGTACAGGAAATTTCTGAGTTTCACCGTAGCCTCCATTGCCCCCTCGCTCAAGCCGATCTTCAATGGATCGGAATCCTGGGCTTGCTCCAGGATGTCCCGCACCATGGAATCGATTCTCTGCCCGTGGGATTCTCCCAGGCGCTCCACGCAATCTCGTGGGATATCCTGGGGAGAAATCAATTCGGCGCGCATGGCATCATCAATATCATGATTGATGTAGGCAATGATATCCGCGATGCGTACCAGTCTCCCCTCGTATGTGCATGGTGCGTCCTCCGGGTCCTCCGGGATTACATCCCCTTTGCCTTTGGAGTGCTTAAGAATTCCGTCGCGGACCTCAAAAGTTAAATTCAGGCCTTTCCCGTCTTTTTCCAGGAAGTCAACCACCCTTAAACTCTGGGCCGCATGATGAAATCCTCCCGGGCAGATCTCGTTAAGGATCTCTTCACCGGCATGGCCAAAAGGAGTGTGTCCAAGGTCGTGTCCCAGGGCGATGGCTTCGGTGAGGTCTTCATTCAGAGCAAGGGCCTTGGCCAAGGTGCGGGCTATCTGGGAGACTTCCAGAGTATGAGTAAGGCGGGTGCGATAATGGTCGCCGGTGGGTGTTAAAAAAACCTGGGTTTTATGCTTGAGGCGGCGGAAGGATTTGGAGTGGATGATCCGGTCGCGGTCGTGCTGGAAGGCGGGCCGGATGCTGCATTCATCCTCCAAGATCTTTCTTCCCCGACTCTCGGAGCTAAGCTGGGCAAAGGGCGATAAAAATTTCTTTTCCCTCTCTTCAAGCATCTTGCGGATCGACATCATAAATTCCTTTAGCTGTGGTAGATATTCTTTTTACGATCCTTTAGGCCTCGTTGGAGAACGGGATTTTGTCAACAAATATTAGACTCAGGACATTAGGTTGTGATTTACAAAACCCTATGCTTTAAGTTAATATCGTTCTATGAAAGTAACCCTTTACCGCTACCTGTTGAAAGAGCTTTTCCCCGCTTTTGCCCTCGGCCTGGTTGGGTTTACTTTCGTCCTGCTTACCGGAAGGATTTGACAACTTACCGAACTATTCGTCAATAAGGGCATTCCCTTGTCCTACATCTTGAGGTTTCTCTACTACCTTCTGCCCTCTTTCCTCGTCCTGACTATTCCCATGGCCACGCTGTTATCGGTGCTGCTGACCTTTAACCGCCTATCCGGGGATAACGAGATCACCGCCTTTAAAGCTTCCGGCGTAAGCTTGTACCAAATGACTCCTCCGGTATTGATGCTCGCTTTCCTGGCCTACGCGGCCACAACAGTCCTTTCCCTCTACTCCCTCCCCAGGGCCAATTATAATTCCCGTTCCCTCCTCTTCCAGATAGCCAGTAGTAAGGCGCACGTCGGTGTTCGGGATCGAGTATTTAACGATGATTTTGAAGGGCTCGTCCTCTACATAGAGCGGATCATTCCTAAGACCTTTAAATGGGAAAATGTCTTTATTTCAGACTCCCGCAATCCCTCCGAAGTTAACACGATTATCGCTCGTGAAGGGGAGATCCTCTCTGATCCGCAACAGCTTACGGTTACCTTGAAATTAAAGAACGGGGCCATTCACAAATTAGGCAGGCACCCGGAAGTCTACCAAAAGATCGATTTCAGTGCCTACAACCTCCGCCTTACTTTAAAGACCGGTTTGAAGGGAAAACAAGATGGAGAAAAAAATCCCGCTGACATGTCCTTAAGGGAATTGATCGAGGCCGTTCAAACCCTCCGGTCCAAGAAAGCCGATTTCAAGTCCCAATGGATCAAAATCCATGAAAAATTTTCTATCCCTTTTGCCTGTCTGGTTTTTAGCATCATCGGTATTCCCCTGGGGCTGCAATCCCAGGCTGCCCGGGCAGGAAAATCCATTGGTTTCGCCTGGTCCATCGGGGTTCTCTTCGTCTACTATCTTATGACCAACGCGGGTACCTCCCTGGCTGAACGGGGGGCGATCCCTTTGGAAGTTGGAATGTGGTTCCCCAACGCTATTTTCCTTGGTTTGGGCATTTACCTGCTAATCAAGGCTGCCAATGAATCTCCTGTTCTTCTGATAGTCTGGCTCAACAAAGGGATTGTTAAACTCCGCAAAGGTTGGAGAGATGCCCCGGAACCCCGCGGAAGGAGATCTTCAGAATGAAAATTATTCCCCGCTATTTGGCTAGGGAATTTACCCAAAATTTTTTCTTGGGTTTGGGAGCCTTCAGTACTATTTATCTGGTTGTTGAGTTTTTTGAACGAATTAACGCCTTCCTCTACAACAAAGCCACCGTAGAGTTGATGGGGGCTTATTTCTTGAACAAAATTCCTTCCATTGTCTTCCAAGTGGCTCCGGCTTCGATTTTACTTTCTTCCATTATTACCCTTGGCCTCATGTCCCGGCATAATGAGATCTTGGCCATGAAATCTGGGGGCATTAGCCTGCGGCGGATCACTTTTTCCATCCTGGGGGTAGTAATCATTCTTTATTTCATCCTTTTGGGAATGAACGAGTTTATCGTGCCTTCAGCCAATCAAAATGTCCGCATGCTCCGGAATCTCATTATCCACAAAAAGAAACCGATGGCCGCTTTTAAGCAAAATCAGATCTGGATTCACAGCCACCAGGCCATCTACAATATCCAGCTTTACCATCCGGAAAAGGATTTCCTGGAAGGTGTCACTTTTTACCGTTTCGATCAGAACTTCCGCATCATTGAGAGGATCGATGCCCGCAGTGCCCGTTGGCAAGATGGCCGTTGGATCTTCTCTGATGCTTCTGTGACCCATTTTGCTTCCGAGGGATTTCCTGTCCGCAAAAAATATCCCGAACTCACCCTTACTTTGCCGGAGACCCCTAGTGATTTCCGCATTGCCGAAAAAAATCCTGACGAGATGAACTACCGCGAGCTAAAAGAATATGTGCACAAAATCGAGCACGGGGGATACAATTCCACCAAATACCGCTGCGCCATGCACGCCATCTTTTCGTATCCTTTCATCGGCGTAATCATGGCCTTTCTGGGGATTCCCATCGCTTTAAGGAAAGAACGGGGGGCCGGAGTTGCTTTGGGAGTAGGTTTCAGTATCCTGATCAGTTTTGCTTACCTGGTCGCTTTCTCTCTCAGCCTGGAGTTAGGTAAGGCAGGAACCATTCCGCCATTCCTCTCTGCTTGGCTGGGGAATTTCATTTTTGCGCTGGTCGGAGTTTATCTTTTCCTTTCCGTCCGCCATTGAAAGCGCTTAGCGCTAAGCGCTCTGCGCATAGCGTTTTTTATGTTCCCACCTCCCAGGAACTGAGGTACTTCTTCTGCGAATCCGTGATCCTATCGATCCGGATTCCCATTGACTCCAGTTTCAACCGGGCAATTTCCTGATCAATGGCTTGGGGGACACCATGGACTTTCTTCTGCAGTGTTCCCCGCGATTGCACTAAAAATTCCGCAGATAGCGCCTGGTTAGCGAAACTCATATCCATGACGCTGGGAGGATGGCCCTCAGCCGCGGCCAAATTAATCAGCCTCCCTTCGCCTAGAAGATAGATCTTCTTGCCGTTCTTGAGGCTGAATTCCTCCACGAAATCTCGGATGAGGCGTTTTCCCTGGGAAAGGCGTTCTAAAGCAGTAAGGTCAATCTCCACGTTGAAATGTCCGGAGTTGGCTACAATGGCCCCATCTTTCATCTGGAGGAAATGTTCTTCCCGGATGACCTGAATATTGCCGGTAAGGGTGCAAAAAATATCCCCGAGGGGAGCAGCTTCAGACATGGGCATGACCCGGAATCCATCCATCACGGCCTCTAAGGCCTTCAGCGGGTCCACCTCGGTAATGACCAAATTGGCACCCATCCCCTGAGCACGCATGGCTACTCCTCTCCCACACCACCCATAGCCACAGACAACGAAGACACTTCCGGCCAGCAATCGATTGGTCGCCCGAATGATCCCGTCAATCGTTGACTGGCCGGTGCCATAACGGTTGTCGAAAAAATGTTTGGTGTTGGCATCATTGACGGCGATAATCGGGTACTGCAATACCCCCTTCTCGGCCATGGCCCGCAGACGGATGACGCCCGTTGTGGTCTCTTCCGTGCCCCCGATTATTCCCGTTAAAAGGTCTTTCCTCTCGGAATGCAGAATGGATACCAGGTCAGCCCCATCATCCATGGTTATCGTCGGTTTAAGGTTCAAAACGGAGTAGATATGCTTATAATAGGTCTGGTTGTCTTCTCTTTTTATGGCAAAGACTGGGATTTCCAGATCTTTGGCCAGGAAAGCAGCCACATCATCCTGGGTACTGAGTGGATTGGAGGCACACAGCCTCAACTCGGCTCCACCCGCTTGCAACGTCTGCATTAAGGCCGCGGTCTCAGTCGTTACATGCAAGCAGGCTGCCAAGCGGATTCCCTTCAAAGGTTTCTCCTTGGCAAACTGCTTTTGGATGAGTTGAAGAACGGGCATGGATTTTACCGCCCACTCAACCCTCAGTTTGCCTTTCTCTGCCAAACTTAGGTCTTTGATGTCGTAGTCCACATTTTCCTCCCATTTATAGGACGCAGATTTTCGCAGATCAACGCAGAAAAATACTGTTTCAATATAAAAGCCAAAACTTTTTTTATTCTTTGGCGTTACGCCTTTAAATTTTTATTTTAACCCTGTGGATCTGCGTTTACCCTGTTAGATGTTTCTTATCTAACAGGGTGAATCTGCGTCCAAAATTTATTTAAAGTTTAGCGGCTTTCCTGAGCTTCTCCGCCATGTCGGTCCGTTCCCAGGTGAAGTCGGGGTCGTTGCGGCCGAAATGGCCGCAGCAGGCGGTCTTCTTGTAGATGGGGCGTAATAAGTTGAGGTAACGAATAATCGGAGCAGGCCGAAGGTCAAAATGCTCCCGGACAAGCTTGGCAATGTCATCCGGTGGAATCTTCCAGGTTCCATTGGTGTCGATCATTACCGAAACAGGTTCAGCCACGCCGATGGCGTAAGCGATTTGAACCTCAACTTTATCGGCCAACCCTGCGGCGACAATATTTTTGGCTACATACCGGGCCATATAGGAACCGCTGCGGTCCACCTTGGAAGGATCCTTGCCCGAAAAGGCTCCCCCGCCGTGACTGCCCCATCCGCCATACGTATCTACGATGATCTTTCTTCCTGTCATTCCGCAATCACATTTCGGCCCGCCGATTACGAATCGCCCAGTGGAATTGATAAAATATTTTGTGTTTTTGTCCAAGTATTCACCCGGAATGACTTTTTTGATGACCTCTTCGATCAAACCTTCCCGCAAGGTAGAGTATTTCACTTCGGGTGTGTGTTGGGCGGCCAGAACCACTGCATCCGCCCGGATGGCTTTCCCGTTGACGTATTGAATGGTCACCTGGGATTTTCCATCTGGCCGGAGAAAATCCAGAATATTCTTTTTGCGCACCTCAGCCATCCGGGCGGTCAGCCGGTGGGCGAAGAGGATGGGCATGGGCATCATCTCCGGGGTCTCATTGCAGGCATACCCGATCATCAGGCCTTGATCCCCGGCGCCCTGTTCATGATCCGGCCGCTCATCCACCCCCAAGGCAATGTCCGGCGATTGCCGGTCGATGGAACTTATCACCGCGCAAGTCTCCCAGTCAAACCCCATGGACGAGTCGTTGTAGCCAATTTCTTTGATGGTCTGCCGGACAATGTCGGGCATATGCACGTAGCAGGAAGTGGTTATCTCGCCGGCGATCATGGCTAACCCTGTCGTAACCAAGGTTTCACAGGCGACCCTGCCCTTTGGGTCCTCGGCGATGATGGCGTCTAAAATGGCATCCGAAATTTGATCGGCTACTTTATCCGGATGGCCCTCGGTGACCGATTCGGAAGTGAAAAGAAAGTCCGTCATTCCCATAGTGCGTTACTCTCCCTCCTTATATTCATTGAGTGTCAATCTGTAATTAAAATTTTCTCCAAACTCTTCCGGGAATTTTTTCCTTAAATTGGCCCGCACCAAATCTTCAATTTCCTCGGGAGTAGAAAGATGAAGAGAATTGCTGACCAAACTTTTGCACTCCCGGTAGGTGTAAGAACGAAGAATCTTCTTTACCCGGAAGATGGAGAGAACATTCATGGACAGTTCATCCAGTTCCAGCCCCAGGAGAATGGGCACGTAGAGCGGTTCTCCGGCCATCTCGCCGCACATGGCCACGCGGATTCCGGCATTGTGGGCCGCTTGCACCACCTCTTTGACCAACCGCAAAATCGCCGGGTGCAAGGGTTCGTAGAGATGGGTAACCGACTCATTGACTCGATCGATGGCCAAAGAATACTGAATCAAGTCGTTGGTCCCGATGCTGAAAAAATCCACCTCCTTGGCCAATATATCGGCAATGATAACGGCCGAAGGGACTTCAATCATAATTCCGATTTCCATCTTGGGGTCGAAGGGAATTCCTTCGGCCGAGAGGTCCAAGCGGACTGCATTCAAAATTTTCTTAACCTCTCGAATCTCGGTGGCGCCCGAGATCATAGGAAATAGAAGCTTCACCTTACCGAAGGCGCTGGCCCTGAGTATCGCTCGGAGTTGAACTTTGAAGATATCCACTTCTTTCAGGCTAAAGCGAATCGCCCGCAGGCCCATGGCCGGGTTCATCTCCTCGGCCAGATCCATGTGGGACAAAAATTTGTCCCCGCCGATGTCCAGAGTGCGAATGACGGCCGCATGGGGGTAAATTCCTTCGACGACGTGTTTATAGGCCTGAAAGTGATCTTCCTCCGAGGGCAAATCTTTGCGATTCAGGTATAAATATTCGGTGCGGTACAGACCGATCCCTTCGGCGCCATGTTGCAGTACCGACGGAATCTCTTCCACCAGTTCAATGTTCGCCAGGACCTTGACCCGATACCCATCGAGGGTTTCCGCCGGGAGGTCGCGGTATTGGAAAAGTTCCCGCTCCATCTTCTGGCGGACTCTTTGCCGTTCAAGGTATTCATGCATGATTTCCGGGCTGGGGTTCACCACCACTACCCCGGTAATTCCGTCTACGATTAAGGTATCACCGGTATTGATGTAATGCGTGGCCGTCTCTGCGCCCACAACTGCGGGGATTTCCAAAGAGCGAGCCATAATGGCCGTGTGTGAGGTCCTCCCGCCCATATTCGTGACGAAAGCCGTGACTTTGTCCTTGGACATCTGGGCCGTGTCTGCCGGAGAAAGATCGTGGGATACGATGATCACTTCTTCTTTGATGGAGGGAATCGCCTCCTTATCTTTGCCCATCAGACAGCGGAGGATGCGTTCGCCAATGTAGTCAATGTCCGTCTTCCGGCTCTTTAAGTATTCGTCATCGATGTTGTTAAAAATTTTCCGCAACCGTTCCAGGTTAATCTTCAGCGCCCATTCGGAATTAATCCAGCTCTGTTTAATCGTTTCTACCGTGTTCTCGATAAGGTTCTTGTCCTCTAAGAGAAGAAGGTGAACATCTAAAATGTAAGTGGGGCCAGCAGCCTCTTCTCGAAGAAGTTTTTCCTTGGCCAGGCGAAGTTGCTTCTTCGACTCTTCGACCGCATCCTGGAAACGGGCCACTTCCTGGGGAATCTGGAATTCCGGAATTACCCTGGCCGGAGCTTCAATTTTTCCCCGATCCAAAAGGTAGGCTTTCCCGATGATGATCCCCGGGGTCACTCCAATCCCTTTGATAAACTGGGTTTTTTTCGTCTCGCGTTTCAAGTTACTCTTCTCCGAAGCTCCCTTCGATCAACGTTCCTAAAGCTTCCAGAGCCGCCAAGGCATCTTCTCCTTGGGCATTTATCGTGATATAGGTCCCTGGGGCAGCGGCCAGCATCATTAAATCCATGATACTTTTACCGTCGGCTACCTGGCCGTCTTTTTCCACTTTGATCTCCGAGCGGTATCTGCTGGCGGTTTGAACAAAAGAGGCGGAGGGGCGGGCGTGAAGGCCGAACTTGTTCTTTATTATGTAGGTTCTGGATATCACCGTTTTCCCAGGCTGGAAAAAATTTGAACGGGTTTTTCCCGTTCCTGTAATAACCCCTTGAAACCCAAAGGTTTCACTTTGGATTCAGTTTACTTTCAAGGTACACTTTTGTCAAGCTTTTTCCCTTTTTGCCTTTCCCCCCCCTTTTTTCCTTTGCCCAATTTTTCTTCCGATTTTCCATTCACATTGCCGAATTACCCATAAAATGGTATAAAATAGTATGAGTGAGAAGATCCTTTGCCTGAACAAAAAGGCGCGCCATGATTATTTCATCGAAGAGACCTACGAAGCAGGGATCGCCCTCGAGGGAACGGAGGTCAAATCCCTGCGCATGGGCAAGGGAAATTTGAAAGACAGCTATGTACTCATTAAAGATGAAGAAGCCTTCCTGCACAACACGCACATCAGTCCATATCCCTACGGGCATCAGTTCAACCATGAACCGGAACGGGTACGCAAGCTGTTGCTGCATAAGCAGGAAATCCGCCGCCTCTCGGGAAAAACCAACGAACGGGGCTACACTCTAATTCCGTTGAAAATTTACCTGAAGAGTGGTAAAATAAAATTAGCAATTGGCTTGGCCAAGGGAAAAACCCTCTATGATAAGAGGGAAGACTTAAAAAAGCGTTCGGCTGACAGAGAAATGGAAAAAGCCCTTAAAGAGAGGAGATGAAAAAAGATAAAGCCGGGCCCTTAAAATCTGCGTTTACCCTGTTAGATGTTTCCTATCTAACAGGGTGAATCTGAGTCCAAAAAAGAAATAAGTTTTTTGGGGGCGTCACGGTTTCGACGGGGATCATTGAGGCGAGGGCTGCGTGCCGAGGTTCCGACTGGGCTCGTTAAAAAAGTCGGGCTAAAGATAAGCGCAAACACAAACTACGCTTACGCCACTGCTTAATTGACAGTGACCGTTCCTCCGGTTCTTTCCTGAAGGGCCAAAAGGAGCGTCGACAAATCAGGATAGCTTACCGCCGAAGCTTATAAGCGGGATGCGAAAATTTTTAAGCTGGTCCCTCCCGAATCCTGCCGCGGGAGTCGGAGGGGACGAGATTCAATTCAACGGCTAAGCACGTAGATGCTCCTTGCTGAAGGTTTTCGGACGCGGGTTCGACTCCCGCCGCCTCCACCAGTAATCTTAATAATTTAAATTAATTTGCACACAGATTTCCACAGATATTCACAGATATTTATTTTTTACATTTAATATCCTGAAAATCTGTGTTCATCTGTGTCTAATAAGGAAATTCCTATACAATGAACTTAAAAAATACCGCTATATAGGTCACATCTACATTCAAGGTTAGTACGACCTGACTGACATTGCCTATTCGGTCGTGGCTGGACTCTCGCTTTTACCTGCCTAATTTCTTTTGATATCAGGGCCTTTGAATTTTAAAGAATATAGCGAGGAGTTTCATATGAAAGTGGTTACCGCCGATTTTTTAGGGGATCTCTCTTACGTAATGCTATGTCATTCGTCCAAAGTACTTCCCCCCCGAGTTGCGGAAGCGATCCGGAAAGCAGCGGAGGTCGAAAGCAATCCCAAAGGCAAAGTTTATTTTGAAGCCATGGTGCGCAACATGGAGGTGAGCCGGGAACGG
>JAURYC010000093.1 GCA_030654105.1 Deltaproteobacteria bacterium | reverse complement strand
AAATGGCTAAGAAACCCATGACCAAATCCCAAATCGTGTCTCACTTTGCAGGGAAATTTGAGTTCACCAAGAAGACTGCCTCTGGGATTATTGACGAGGTAGCAGCCTTAGCGGTTTCCGAAACCAAGAAAGCTGGCTCCTTTACCCTTCCTGGGATCGGGAAACTGGTCCTGGTGAAGCGTAAAGCTCGTATGGGACGCAATCCGGGTACTGGTGAGGCAATCAAGATTCCTGCTAAGACCGTGGTGAAATTGAGAGTAGCGAAGGCGGCTAAAGAGGCTATCGTTCCTGGAAAGAAATAAGGGGGTAAACTATGAAAAACGTAGAAATGTCTCTTGAAGGGAACATCCTAACAATTAAGATTGATCTATCGAAGGAATTTGGTCCATCTGCTTCTGGAAAGACAATCATTATTGCGTCAACTGAGGGTAATGTGACCATTCCGGAGCATGAAGAGGCTAAGGTCGGGTTGAACGTTTATCGTAAGAAGTGAAATCGGCTTTTTAATGGAGCCGAAGCACCAAATCCAGACTTATGCTGGAAGCATGAAACAAAAGGAGGGTATTTTTGTGCCAGAAGGAAAAGTGAAGTGGTTCAACGAGAAGAAGGGCTTTGGTTTTATCGAGCAGGACGGCGGACAAGACCTTTTTGTTCATCACACCTCCATAACCGGTGAAGGTTTCAAGACCCTATCGGAAGGCCAGAAAGTGCGTTTTGAGGTCGAAGAGACATCCAAAGGACCGAAAGCCAAGGACGTCCAGATCATTTAGGTTATTCGGGATCAAGCTTAATCAAAAGGACATCTCAGTTTTTTGAGATGTCCTTTACTATCTTCTAAAAACCTTCCAACGCTCCGATGAAAACCGGACGCCAGGACTGGTTGAAAAAACTGGGTTCCTGCTCTCGCGGTTGGTGGCAAGAGAATTTTGATCTTGCTTGGCTCTGGCCAATGTTATAAAGTCGTTACCATTCACTCCCAAGCAGAAAGGTTTCCAGACCACTGCCTTCGGCCTAAGGTCAAGGTGGCCGAACCTAAGGGAAAATGATCAAGCAACTCGAAAACCAAATACGGGATCTGCAAAAAGAACTGGCCGCGATACAAAAGGATCAAGCTGTCCTCCGCCTCCAGCCCTGCCGGGGAGATTCAGAAATTAGGGGGAAGGACGCGAAATTCGATGAGCTGGATAGGCGAGCAAAAGCCATAAATGAAACCATCCGGGGCATGACCAGAAAACGCCAGCTATTGATCTCCGAATCCGCCATAAGAGGAAGCAACGGATCTCCCAGTTCCAATAACTCTCCATAGAGCTATTTGGGCTCATGAAAAAAATCCGAGTTTTCTCACAAGACGGTATCAACAGTCCTTGCTACACCGATGCTACTGCCCACCTCCCAAACCAAGAATTCCCCCTCCTTTATTGCTGGTACCCGAAAACTGGCTTTATCGAAACCCAAAGCACTAAAGGGCATAATCCGGCTACAAGGGCGGAGATCAAGATAACCGGCTGAGATGGTGGGCGAGATGTGGGAGTAAAAGCGGCTGGGGAAGGCTATTGTACCGGGGAAGAGGTGGTGGGTAGGGAAGGTTGTTGTCACAATACCCAGAATAAAAACATTGAGGATCAAGATCGAAGCGGACGGACATAAATTTATGCATCCGCGAAGGAAGATTATTGAGGATGGATCTCTTTTGGAATTTGAGAAATGAACCGGATGGAATTTCGCAGCAAATATATCATCCAAGATCACTCTTGGTGTTAGCTATAGGTTAGCAAAAAAGAAGAAGGAGTTAGCCATCATATAGGTTAACTCCTTGATTTTATTGGAGCCGACGGGGAGAGTTGAACTCCCGACCTGCCGATTACGAATCGGCTGCTCTACCACTGAGCTACGTCGGCTCAGAAGGTCCGGAGGATATAGAGGGGTGATCAATATAGAAAAAAGTTCATCAAAATTTAAACTCCAGGCTGAAGACCACGCTTTTATCCTGGATGAAAAGTTTTTCATTTCCAGTCTTACCCGATGGGGATGTTTCTTTGTTAAAAATATTATTGACCACCTCCGGGTCGATGGTCCTGGTAACCAATCCCAAGTTCGTATTTAGGCTGAAGGAGTATTTCTTTTTTAACGTATAGATCTCCTGGCTATTTTCCAGGCGTACCTTATAAGTTGCTTGCTTTTTGGAATCTTCCCCTGGAACTTCGCTTTTGATTTCTTCCAAGGTGATGGATTTAATATATTTCACCGGGATAGACCTTTCCTTATTCTCCTTTGTTCGTACCGTGAGTTCTTCGGAACTTAGGTGTAAATATCCCTCCACCGCTTCTCCCTGGCCATCCTTGACGATAGCATAGATACCCTTTTTATCATCCAGAAGGGAAGGGGTCAAATTTTGGGCCAGAACGGATGAAGGAATAAGCATCAGCAAGATGGTTAGGATATAAATGATTCTTTGTATCAAAAGATCAACTCCCGGGAACATTTAAAAAGGACGAATTCCCCGCATTCGTTTTCACTTGGGCAGCTGGCGCATTCAGCATCACCGGCCGGTGCCTCCATGTAGGTCACAAACTTCGCTTCGTCGCCAAAACATACTGGCCTGGGATTTTCGGGTAAAGGATCTTTATTCATTATTGGGACGCAGATTGCCGCTGATTTCCACCGATAAATCTTATTATAGTGAAAGGCATTAGCAAGTTGTCAATCCACAGTCTTTCATGGCGACTCCCGCCAGCGCAAGATCCGAAATGACAGTTGAAAATTCAGATAGTTTAAGCCATCAAGATAAATATTTTGACATACCTTTGGAGCTTTTTCAAGCCTTTTTAAAGGGCAGTTAGCGGTTGCTTTTAAAGAATGGATTTGTTAAACTTTTTTATAATATTTTCGGGAAGGTGTGATACTGAAAAGATTTTTCCGGCTTTCAGGGCTGAAAATTGCTCTCCTCTCTATCCTTGCTGTTTCAGTGATCTATTATCTGGATCCTGACTTTTTATCCTTGCTGGAGTTGAAGACCCTTGACCTGCGCTTCCACTCCCGGGGTAAAATTGTTACCACCGGAGAAGTGGCCCTGGTAGCCATCGACGAAAAATCCCTCGATGAGCTGGGACGCTGGCCATGGCCGAGGGTTCGTATGGCCCAGCTGCTGGATGCCTTAGTAAAATATGAGGCCAAAGTAGTGGGCTTTGACATCGTCTGGGCCGAACCAGATGAAAACTCTGAACTTAAAAGTCTTTCCGCTTTAAAGCAGAAGATGAACGAACTAAAGCTAACGAACCGGGATTTAGAAAAATATCTTTCCCAAGCAATCCAAAAAGCGGATACCGATCGAACTCTGGCCGATTCCCTGGCTCGTTCCCGGCGGGCGGTCCTCGGGTATTTCTTTCATTTTTTTACCAAAGAAGACCTGCCCAAGGAGAAAAAACAGCTCCCCAAAGACCTCCCGCCTCTCTCCACCTACAATTGGGTGAAATATTCTTCGCAAGCAGCAGCCAAGGTCCCCCTTTTCGAAGCGACCTATGCCGAGGTGAACATCCCGGTCATTGCCGAAGCGGCAGAAGGAGCCGGGTATTTCAACATTTTTCCGGACCGCGATGGGACCGTGCGCTGGATCCCCTTGGTAATCAAATACCAAGATAAACACTACTGTGCTCTGTCTTTGGCTGTGCTGCAAAAATTTCTAAATAACTCCCCGCTGGTCCTACGCCTTGCCGAGTTCGGCGTAGAAGAGATACGACTGGGCGACCTCTTCATTCCCACGAACGAAGAAGGACGGATGTTGATCAACTACCGGGGCCCCCAAAAGACTTTTCCTCACTATTCGGCCACAGACGTGATCCACGGCCGGGTTCCGGTAAACGCTTTCCGAGGTAAGATCGTCCTCGTTGGGGCAACGGCCATAGGCATCTATGACATCCGGGTCACCCCTTTTGACCATGTCTTCCCCGGGCTGGAAGTCCATGCCAACGTGATCGACACCATCCTGAAGCAGCAGTTTCTCTACCGCCCGAATTGGGTCACCTTGTTTGACCTCCTGGCCATCATCGTCCTCGGCCTCATTCTGGGAATCATCCTGCCCAAGGTGAAAGCCCTCTGGGGGGCCTTGATCGGGATTTCTCTTTTTTTCGCCTTCGTCCTGACCTCCAATCAATTATTCCAGAAACAAGGGATCTGGGTGAACCAGACGTATCCTCTATTCAATCTTGTCCTTACCTATCTGATGATCACCGGTTATCGATACATGACTGAGGAGAGGGAGAGAAAGAAGGTGCGGGGAGCGTTCCAGTATTACCTCAATGCTTCCGTCGTGGAACAAATGCTTAAGGATCCGGAGAAGCTTAAACTAGGGGGAGAGAAGAAAGACCTCACCGTGCTCTTCAGCGATATCCGGGGCTTCACCTCCATCTCCGAGCATATGACTCCGGAAAGATTGGTCAAGTTCCTCAACGAATATTTAACGAAGATGACGGACATTGTCTTTAAATATGACGGACTATTGGACAAATATATGGGGGATGCCATTATGGCCATCTGGGGAGCGCCCCTGGATCAATCCGATCATCCGTTACGGGCCTGTTACACCGCCCTGGAGATGGTGGAAGAACTGCGTTTGCTCCAGCAAAGATGGGCCACCGAGGGCATGTCCCGGATGAACATCGGCATCGGCATCAATGCCGGGCCCATGGTTGTAGGCAACATGGGGTCCGAGCGGCGTTTCGATTATACGGTGATGGGGGACAGCGTCAACTTAGGGTCACGCCTCGAAGGGTTGAATAAATTGTACGGAACGAATATTATCATCAGTGAGATGACCTATGAGCGCGTCCGGGAAGAGATTTTGGGGAGGGAGTTAGACTTGGTCCGGGTCAAGGGTAAAGACCAACCCGTAAAGATTTATGAACTTCTCTCCCGTCGGGCCAAAACCCTACCTGAACAGAAGGCCTTGGCTGAGGAATTTCAGGCTGCTTTGGGGGAATACAGGAACCGAAATTGGGAGACGGCGCGCAAAATCTTCCAGTCGATCCTGGAACGGTATCCCGAGGATGGCCCAGCAAGGCTCTACGTAGAACGATGTCAAACCCTGGAAAAAACACCACCGCCCGAAGACTGGGATGGGGTTTACACCATGACTACTAAGTAAGGATCAGGAAATGGGGCAGCCTACAATCGTCGGCTGCATCGGAAGGATTAAAATTTAGAAAATGATTCACTTTTTCAACGGCATCGGCCTTTTTATCCTGAAATTCCTGGACGAGTCCGGGCGGGTTATGCTTCTTTTTTATAAAACCCTCATCTGGACTTTTCGCCCGCCGTTTGATGTTCGCAACCTCCTCAAACAGATTGAAGAAGTAGGGGTGAAATCCATACCGGTAGTTCTGATCACCGGAGCCTTCACGGGAATGGTTCTGGCGCTGCAAAGTTACACAGGCTTCAAGCGTTTTAACGCCGAGGCCTTCGTAGGGACAGTGGTGGCCTTATCCATGACCCGGGAGCTGGGTCCGGTTCTTTCAGGTTTAATGGTCTCCGGGCGCATAGGGTCAGCCATGGCCGCGGAATTAGGAACGATGCAGGTCACCGAGCAAATTGACGCCCTCTACACGCTGGCCACCAATCCCATCAAGTATTTAATCGTGCCCAGGTTCTTGGCCGCCTTGATCGTCATGCCTATCCTTACGGTTTTTGCCGATGTGGTAGGCATCCTGGGTGGATATCTGGTCAGCGTCAAACTTCTGGGCAGCAACCCAACGGTTTACCTCCGCCGGACCTATGATTATCTGGATTTGGAGGACATTTATATTGGCCTCTTTAAAGCCTGCATTTTCGGAATAATCATTGCCACCATTGGATGTTACCAGGGGTTTAATACCCAAGGAGGGGCCGAGGGCGTGGGGAAATCCACCACCCGGGCGGTAGTCATGTCTTCCCTTTTGATTCTGATCGCCAATTATTTTATAACCGCCATGTTCTTTTAGGCGCTTAAGAATGAAGTTATGCGCAAATTGGCAAGAAAGTTCTTTAAACAAACGTCATGAGAAAAATCCTAAATCCGAAGCACGAAATCCTAAACAAGCACGAAGGTTCAAAATCCCAATGCTCCAAACAAGGCCTTTTTGAATTTGGAATTTTGGATTTGGAATTTGTTTAGAATTTAGATATTGGGATTTAGGATTTTTATCTTTACCACTTTGGTTCCGGCTACGCCGGGTTAGGGCAGAAGAAAAAAGACGGAGGACTGAGCGTTAAGGACTGGGCAATGAATTCTTTCTTGCAAGCTGATAGTTGATTACCGAAGGTTCAGGTTGATAACATGACCGAAAAACAATGCCGACGCGGCTCAGATGAAACCATGATCCAGCTTAAAAACGTCTACAAATCTTTTGGGCCGAACCATGTCCTGCGCGGCCTCAATTTGGAAGTTAAATGCGGGGAATCCATGGTCGTCATCGGGGGGAGTGGAACCGGCAAAAGCGTGCTTATCAAGTGTGTCATCGGCCTCCTGCATCACGACCAAGGAGAGATTTACGTAGACGGGCAGGAGATCTCCCACCTTTCCGAGGAGGAATGGAATGGGCTGCGCAAAAAATTCGGCATGCTTTTCCAGCGCGATGCCCTCTTCGATTCCATGTCGGTTTGGGAGAACGTCGGGTTTGCCCTGGGGCGGCATACGAATCTCTCCGACGAAAAAATCAAGGCCGCGGCCGTAGAAAAACTAAAACTGGTCGGTTTGCAGAACGTTGAAAATCGCATGCCAGCCGAGCTCTCCGGTGGCATGCGCAAGCGGGTATCCTTAGCCCGGGCTATCGCCATGGAGCCGGCCATCCTGCTCTACGACGAAC
>JAURYC010000092.1 GCA_030654105.1 Deltaproteobacteria bacterium | reverse complement strand
CATGAGTAATCTGTTCGCCGTCTGCCTACCGGGGCTCGAGGATTTTACGACCAAAGAACTTGAACAACTGGGCTTGGGAGTCAAACCTACCCTTTCTCCGTCGGTGGATTCTCCTCTGGGGCGAAAACCGGATGATCCAGTGGGTGGCATAGAATTTCGCGGGTCGCTGCACGATATTTGCCGAGCCAACCTGCACCTACGCACGGCGAGTCGAGTGTTGGTTCGACTGGGCACGTTTTACGCAGCCGCATTCTCAGATCTCCGTCGAAAGGCGAGACGTCTACCGTGGGAAGGATATCTTACCCCCGGGCAGCCGGCAGCTTTTCGGGTAACCAGCCACCAATCCCGTTTGTATCATACGGGGGCTATAACCGAATACATAACTGGAGCCATTGCCGACCGCTTGGGTAAGCCCCCAACGGTTCGAAAATTCGATGAAGACCCCGTAACCAACCTGCCGCAATTGGTCGTTGTACGCTTGGTGGACAATCATTGCACGATCAGCCTGGATTCATCCGGCTCGCTGTTGCATCGGCGCGGGTATCGGCTGGCCACGGCAAAAGCCCCCCTGCGAGAAACGCTGGCCGCTGGAATACTATTGGCCTCAGGTTGGGATTCTGCATCCCCCCTGCTTGATCCCTTCTGCGGCTCGGGTACCATCGCAATTGAGGCGGCGCTGTTGGCCAAAAAAATCCCCCCCGGCCGAACTCGACATTTTGCCTTCATGGATTGGCCCAATTTCAATGCCGCAATATGGAAGGCTTTGATGGCGGAGAGTACGGCAAAAAACCTATCTCCCTCACCTAAAATTATTGCTTCCGACCGCGATGCCGGCGCGATTCAGGCAGCTCGAGCCAATGCCGAACGTGCGGGGGTAGCCGACTGCATAGAATTTTCGTGCCGCTCCGTCTCGGCCATTAAACCGCCGCCTTACCCGGGGTGGGTGATCACCAACCCTCCCTATGGGGTGCGGGTAAGTGCAGGCAAAGACTTGCGCCACCTATATGCCCAATTGGGGAAGATACTGCGGGCTAAGTGCCCCAACTGGAACTTGGCGTTGCTCTGCGAGCGCGCCCAACTTCTGAAAAGTACAGGGTTGAAGTTCGATAGGGGAATCGCCCTGCGAAACGGGGGGTTGAGAGTTAGGCTGATGCAAAGCCGGGTAAAATAATTCTCCTCGAATTCTCAACCCACGATAATAAATCACTTTAGGGTTTATTCCCCGCCGCTTGCGGCGAAAAATTTATGCATGAGCGAATAATACCCCGTCCGCTTGCGGCGGGGTAGTTTATTTGAAAAACATGGATTTTCGTATACAGAAAGTTGGCCAAAAGAATGAATTTCTGGAAGGAAAAAACGCTGGGTGAGGCCGTGAGGGATGCCGCCCGCGTTTACGGCGACCGTGAGTTCCTCGTAGTCGGGGACACCCGCATCACTTATCAACAAATGGCGGACAAAATAGAGCAGTTCTCCAAAGGTTTATTATCGGTCGGAGTGGAGCCCGGGGACAAGGTGGCCATTTGGCTACCCAATGGGATCGAGTGGGTAGTTGCCATATTCTCTCTGGCCAATATCGGGGCCATTTTCGTTCCGGTCAATACCCGCTTCAAAGCGGATGAATTGGAATATATTTTACAACAATCCGATTCTTCCATCTTCATTCTATCCGACCGGTTTCAAAAAACGGGATATCTGGAAGTATTGCGACAGCTTTGCCCCGAACTGTACATCTCTCAACCCGGAGGCCTGCATTCCCAGCGAATCACCGGTTTAAAGACTGTAATTTGCGTCTCTGAAAAAGCTCAGCCCGGAACGTTTTCATTTCAGAGGCTTTTTCAGATGGGAAGAGAAATCGACCTCAAGCCGGTGGAAGACTCCGTGGACCCCCATCAAACCGTCAGCATTCTTTATACCTCCGGATCCACTGCTTTCCCGAAAGGGGTTATGCTCACTCATAACAACATCCTGAGGAATGGCTTTGAAATTGGCGAGCGCTTAGGGCTGAATGCAGAGGACCGCTACTTCAACCCATGTCCTTACTACCACAATGCTGGATTGGTGGATGGGCTGCTGGCCGCTCTCACCCACGGAAGCTGCAACGTGACGCTGTCTTCCTTCGACGCCCGGGAATCTTTAGCCGTCATGGAGCGGGAGCGGTGTACGGCTGTGGGTGGGATCCAGACCATGTATGTAAAAATGATGGAGGAGCCGGGCCTGGATCGGAAAAAGTTATCCCTGCGGACCGGTTGGACCACCGGCCCTCCTCAGACCGTCCGGGATATCTACGAGAAGATGGGGATAAGCGGGATTACCAACCTCTATGGGATTTCTGAAGCTTCTCCCTGCTGCTCGATATCTGATTGCCTGCATGACTCGCTGGAAGACAGAATGAATCGAATGGGAAAACCATTGCCCGGCGTAGAGATGAAGATCGTTAGCCCCCAAACCGGGGAGCCCCTCTCCCCGAACGATAAGGGAGAGATTTGCGCTCGAGGATGGAACCTGATGCAGGGGTATTATAATAAACGCGAGGAGACCGCCAAGGCCATCGACTCCGAAGGATGGCTCCATACCGGAGACCTGGGATTCATCGATGAGAAGGGGTTCGTCTTTTTCATGGGCCGGATCAAGAATGTGGTCCGGAGCGGCGGGGAGAACATTTCTCCCGAAGAGGTGGAGAATTTCATTTTCCGGCACCCCAAGGTGAAACATGTGGAAGTCGTGGGCCTTCCGGATGGAAAATGGGGGCAGCGGGTAACCGCCTGCATTGAGTTGAAGGAGGGCATGGAAGCCACCCCGGGAGAGATCATCGACTTCTGCAAAGAGAAAATGGCCAATTTCAAAGT
>JAURYC010000091.1 GCA_030654105.1 Deltaproteobacteria bacterium | reverse complement strand
CACCCAGCTTCTTGGCTTGCTGCCCAATCTGGTTGATCGTATCCATCCCGAAGATGATGGATGGTGTGGCAAATTGAATAGTTTGAAACATAATTCTTTCTCCTTCTTGTATTTTTCCTATTAGGCAGAGAACAAAAACAGGACTTTGTTGGGGAAGGTCCTGGGAAATTAAATTTCCCAATTTTCAGATTTTTACAAATCTTGGGCAGATTATCGCTTCAGGTTTTACGCCTTTGCCTTAACCACTGTGTTGGCCATGGCTTCTATGGCGGTCATGACGATACACGAGTCCATTTCACCTTTTCCCTGGGATTTCACGGCTCTTAGCATTTCCCGGGTGATGCTCGTCGCCGGCAAAGAAACCCCAACTTCTTCTGCCAACTTCAGGGCTGTGGAGAGATCCTTGTACATATTGTTCACCGAAAAATGGGGGGAAAAATCATGTTTGATCATTCGCGGCCCTCGGGTTTCCATGGCTCCCGTCCGGGCTCCTCCTACGGAGGTAATCTCCATAACCTTCACGGGATCGATTCCGGCTTTGCTGGCCAGCACCAGAGCTTCGGCTACGGCTTGGATGGCCACTCCCATGATCAGGTTGTTGATCAGTTTTAAAGTTGTCCCTTTGCCGTTTTCCCCCACGTGGATGATTTTCACCCCCATGGCTTGAAAAATCGGCAAGCAGGCGTCAAACGTCTCCTTCGGTCCTCCCACCATGATTCCCAGTTTTCCTTCGGAAGCGACTTTAGGATTTCCCGTGACCGGCGCATCCAGCATGGAAACCCCCTTAGCTTTAGTCTGCTCTGCAATCAACCGGGACATTTCCGGGGCAATGCTGCCCATGTCGATGAGTATTAGCCCTGGATGCGCCCCTTCCAGAACTCCGCCAGTGCCGCAAATAAGCTCTTCGGAAGCAGCCGAATCCGTGACCATCGTAATGACCACATCGCAAGCCTGGGCCAAGGCCTTTGGCGAATCACCCCACGCTGCTCCGGCCGTTAATACATTTTGTGCCTTCCCTTTGGTGCGGTTCCAGATCATCACCGGGAAGCCGGCCATCAAGAGACGGCGCGTCATCTGCTGTCCCATCAAGCCGATGCCGGCGAAACCAACTTTTTGCATAAAACCCCCTTTTTTAAAAAAAGGATGGGAAGATAGGGAGATAGGAAGATCGGGAGGTGGGAAGACAATATATTTCCCCCGATCTCCTTACCCCCTCATTCCCCATCTCCTAATTTTTCCCTCCTGTCTTTACTGGATTTTGCCGATATTGCGGACGGCTTTGATTAATCTCTCGGCGTCTTTATCCCAGAACTTCTGGAATTCCGGGGCATCCAGGTAAAGGATGGGAGTGTCCATCTTCTCCATGGCCCCCTTGAATTCTGGAGCCTGGACCGCTTTGGCCGTTGCCTCGCGCAGGGCCTTGATAACGGATGGCGGGGTGGCAGCCGGCGCAAAGAAGCCCGACCAGATGTAAAATTCCACATCCTTGTAGCCGAGTTCTTTCATGGTGGGCACCTCCGGCAGAGAGGCCAGGCGCTTTTCCCCCCAGTTCGCCAGGACCCGCAGGGTCCCTGCTTTGATGGGCGGGATGGAAACATTGGGCCCGCCGGAGAGGGCATCCACGTGACCGCCGAGGAGCGAGGTCAAAGCCGGCCCGCCGCCTCCTGTTGGTATATGGCGCAGTTTGATGCCCGCCGCATGGGCGAACATTTCCATGGCCACATGCATCGTCCCATAAACCCCGGATGAGCTGTACTTGATTTCATTGGGCCGCCTTTTTGCGTCGGCCACCAAATCCGCAACCGTTTTCCAGGGCGCCTCCTTTTTGATTACGAAAATGGTCGGGTCGGCGGTTAAAAGAGCGATCGGGGCAAAATCTTTTAATTTGTAAGTCGACGGCCGGCCAAACATAACATCCACCTCCGGCATCACCGAAATGCTCGACAGAGCGACCATCAAGGTATATCCATCCGGCTTGGAAACGGCTGCAGCCTGCATCCCTACCGCTCCACCGGCCCCCGTTTTATTGACGATGACGACCGGCTGTTTGAGGTGTTTTTCCAAAGCCGTGGTCAAGGGACGGCCCACCAGATCTGCTACCCCGCCCGGCGGGAAGGGAACGATAACCTGAATCGGCCGGGTCGGGTACGGCTCATCCGCCCCCGCCTTTCCCGGAACCAGGCCCAAGGCGCCAACAAATGCCGTCAATACCAGCAAAAATAGAACTTTCTTCATCTCTTCCCCCTTCTTTTTTTATTTTCTTGGCCTTCACTCTTTATCAGGAGCTTTTCTCCGCTTCGGTCAAACGCTCACGCCAATCCTTCTTCTTCCAGATCAAGGGTTTCAATCCCAGAAGGATCATGACGAGGGCAACCACAAGAAAAACAGCAGAAATCGGTCGCTGGATGAAAATCATGTAATCCCCGTTGGACATGGCCAGGGCCTGCCGGAAACTGAATTCGATGATGGGCGCCAAAACGACCCCCAGGACAATCGGAGCCGTCTCGAAATCAAATTTTCGCAAAAGATATCCGATGACCCCCATGACGCTCATGATGCCCACGTCCACAAGGCTGGAATTTACGGCATAGACCCCCACGACGCAAAACATCAGAATCGTGGGATACAGGATCCGGTAGGGAATCCTCAAAAAATTCACAAAAAGGCCGACCATGGGAAGATTGAGGAGAAGAAGAACCATATTCCCGACGTACATGCTTGCAATCAGCCCCCAGAAGATCACCGGTTGTTCCTTAATGAATAACGGCCCCGGATTGATCCCGTGGACCATCAAGGCGGCTAACAAAACAGCAGGAATGGGGCCGGTGGGAACCCCCAGAGCCAGCATCGGCACCAGGGCACCCTCACTGGCGGCATTATTGGCGGATTCGGGTCCGGCGACTCCCTCAATTGCCCCCTTGCCGAAACGTTCGGGATGTTTGGACAGCCTCCTTTCCATGGCGTAGGAAACGAACGTAGAGATGATATGGGCGGATCCGGGAATGATTCCGATGAGAAAACCGAGAATGGTTCCGCGACCGATCGGGCCGACGGAATCTTTGAATTCCTGCTTCGAAGGAAGAAGGTCGCGAAGACGAGGTTTTAGAACCACCTTCTTTTCAGATTGGCCCGCTGTGGCCAAAATTTCTGATATCCCGAAAAGCCCTACGGCCACCGGAACAATTCCGATGCCGTCTCCCAGAGCTACAAGTCCATAGGAAAAGCGGAAATAACCGGTCATCTGGTCGATGCCGATCATCCCGAACATGAGACCGAGAACGATCATGGCCAGGTTTTTCACGATCGATCCGCCGGTCATATAACTGAGGACAATGAGTCCACAAAGAAGCAGGCTGAAATATTCAGGAGGTCCAAAGGCAAGGGCAAACTTCGCCAGCGGCGGGGCCAGAAACATAAGTCCCACAACGCTGAGCGTTCCCGCAATGTACGAACCGATCGCCGCAATCGCCAAAGCCGGACCCGCGCGCCCCTTCTGGGCCATGGCGTATCCATCGATGCAGGTTACCACCGAAGCCGCTTCCCCGGGAATGCGCATCAAAATGGAGGTCGTTGAGCCTCCGTACATGGCACCGTAGTAAATTCCGGCCAGAAGGATGATCGCCGAAGTTGGGTTCAGGCCAAAGGTCGTGGGTAGAAGCATACTGATCCCGGCGAGGGGCCCGACTCCGGGAAGAACGCCCACCATGGTTCCGATCAAACACCCCACCAGCGCGTAGAAGATGTTCGCCGGAATGAAAACAGTGGAAAAACCAAGAACCAGGTTTGAGAACGTCGCTTCCATTAAAACCCCCATCCTCCCCTTGGCAGGGGTACCCTGAGCAAAGAATCGAAAAGCCAGAAAGAACCGAGGGCAAGACCGAGGGTCAAGGTCAAGGCCTGCCATAGTCGGATGCGCTCCATGGCTCCCAATAAAAATCCCAAGATGATGATCATGGTGATCCGGTAGCCGACCCGTTCCATGAAAAGAGTGGCCAAGACGCTGCAAGCCAGAATCGCAATGGCATGGGGAGCTTCCAGCCAGGAAAGGGAACGGAAGGCCCTCGTAAGGCCCCCGCGAGCGATCAGAATGCCTCCGTAAATAATAAACGACCACCGACAAGGTCGGTGGTCGTTTATTATTTACAACCAATTTATTTTGGCATTTATTTTTCGCCAGTTGGCGGCCCCGGCCTCCTGGCCCAGC
>JAURYC010000090.1 GCA_030654105.1 Deltaproteobacteria bacterium | reverse complement strand
GTTGCCCTTTGGCCCGTTCAATCACTTGCACCTTCGAAAAGTAACCCATGCCGACCTCCTCCAGAGAGATTCTCAGGATAGAGGCATTTTATCATATAGCTATATGGCTAGTCAAGAAAAATTTTCATGTTCCCCAATTTTGTCACACCTTCCCCCTTTTGGGGGGAGAGGAGAAAGGTGAGGGGGGCAATTGGGGTGCGGCTCAGCGTTCCATTATTTAGGCGAAGTTCAATAAGATGCTCCCGATAATTGGGTGAAGACCCCCCAAAAAATTTCTCCCAACCGCAGGGGTTTGGAAATGGCTCGCAAAATCCGCCGGGGTTTGGAAGTCTTCGGAAAACCCAAAAAGCTTTTTCAGGACCAAGAAGGGGGAATCCACCAGGACACCGGTGCGCTACCAGTGGATGGTTTTCCGCGGTATGATATCGAAACCGGGCAATCCGATAAACCCAAAGAACAATTATTGGTTGAAAGCCTGAAGATCGCTTTGTTGATTTTACAGAGTGAGAAAGTCCTACCCTTGGCCGATTTGGCCCACCGCATCGTGGAAGAGTTGATGCTCAATCCCAATTATACTTACCGGGAACTCCTGGAGGCTTTAAAGTCGGACGAGCGCTTCTCCGTAACCAGTGGGCAATTGATCAGTTTGCCCTCGGTGGAAAAACCGGCTGAAGTTTTTTTCCAGCGGATGGCCAAAATTAAGAGAGTCAAAAGGGGGCATTGAAAAATACGAAGGAGTAAAGTTGGCTACCAACAAATCCAGAGACGGAAAGTGGGTTCATACCCGGAAAATAGAAATCAATACTTTTGACCTCGGCGATCATCAGGTACTCATAGAAGGGAAATTGGCGGATACAAGAACTTCTCATTCTCCATCCGGAGAACCGGAAGGGGGTCCCGTTTTAGTCCACCATCTCACCGCCCGCCTATGGGTTCAGGGCCCTGACTTAACCATTTCCGCAGTGGAAGCGGAGATGCCCACCATTCCCCGGGAAATATGTCCGCAAGCTTTGCCGGCAGTGCAAAAGTTAGTGGGCCTCAAGATCATTACTGGGTTTACTCAAAAGGTGAAGGATTTGATCGGGGATGTAAAAGGGTGTTCTCACCTGACCAATCTTTTTCTGACTCTGGGGCCGGTAGCCGTTCAGGGTTACTTCGCCGCTTACGGAAGAAGGCCTGGAGCCAGATCGTTGGATAATCCGAGCCTATCCCGGGTGATCGATAGTTGCCATGTCTGGCGGAAAGATGGCCCTCATGTGAAATCCTTGGCCGCTGCCTTGGAAAGGGAGAAAAAAGGAAAATAAGATGCTCTGGTGGGTGCGATTCATCCTCTTGGCCGCAGTGGCCGGATTCTTTCTGGAATTTGGAATCGAAGAGATGGTCCGAGCCTATCAACTCCAACACCCAAGTGCATTCTTAGCTTCCTTTTTTTCTTCGAGCTTCATTATCCTGATCAGTGGAACTTTGCTCGTGGGTTTCATTTGGAGAATGGTCCTGAGAGGGAAAGGGGAAAAGGGGGTCCAGGGCCCAAAGGAATGATATAAGGCGCAAGGCATTTGGTCTAGCAACTTAACACTTGATGCTATTTTCACTTGAACCCTGGAACCCTCGATCACGCCAGGGGCGTGACTTGAACCCTTTATTATTGAACAAGGAGGCAACAATAAGATGGAGGTAAAGTTTGATTTAAGCGGAAAAGTGGCCATCGTTACCGGTGGAGGAAGGGGAATCGGCCGAGCCATTGCCTTGGGACTGGCCGGAGCTGGTGCTTCGGTGGTCGTGTCCAGCCGGACGGCCAAAGAAATCGAGGCCGTGGTTGAAGAGATTCGTCAGTTGGGCGGAAAGGGTCTGGCTGTGGTTACGGATTTGACCGTCAATGAACAATTGGAGAATCTGGTGAATGCCACCCTAAAGGAATTCGGCCGAATCGACATCCTGGTGAATAATGCCGCCCGTAGTTTTTTGCGCAGCCTGCTCGATTTACGGGAGGATGGATGGGATAAAGTATTTAACACCAATGTCAAAGCCGTCTGGCTCCTGAGCCGTGCCGTTGCCCGCAGGATGATGGAGCAGAAGTCTGGCCGGATCATCAACATCACCACCATAGGCGCGGAGAAGGCGGAATTGGGCATGGCCGCTTACGGGTGCAGCAAAGCTGCCCTGAAGATGCTGACTCGCTGCATGGCGCGGGAATGGGCCCAATACGGGATAAACGTCAACGCCGTAGGACCCGGCCTAACCCGTACCGACTTCAGTAAACCGATCTGGTCCAACCCTGAGGTGGCCAAACACGTGGCGCTGGCGATTCCCAAGGGTCGTTTAGCCGAGCCTGAAGAAATTGTCGGGTCCGTTCTTTTCCTGGCCTCGGATGTTTCTAACTTTATTACCGGCCATTCCATTTACGTGGATGGGGGAGCCTTAACCACTTGAGAGAATGAAGGTAACGGGATGAAGGGTGGGCGCTGACAGCTTACATGGAGGGAGCGATGAATTTTCCAAAGGATCTGAATTATTCAAAGGAACATGAATGGACGAAGGCAAAAGATGGGTATGCCCTCGTCGGCATCACGGATTATGCTCAGGATAAACTGGGGTCCATTGTCTTCGTTGAATTGCCGGTTGCCGGGAAAAACTTTAAGAAAAGGGATGTCCTGGTGACCGTGGACTCCGTGAAGGCCGTTGCCGAGGTCTATGCACCTGTGAGCGGCCAGGTGGAAGAGATCAACGAATCGTTACGGGACAATCCCGAATTGATCAATCGAGATGCTTATGGGCAAGGCTGGATGGTGAAATTGAAAATGGATGATCCCAGCGAACTAAGCAGCCTTCTCTCCTCAGAAGCTTACCAGGCTTTTGTCGCGCAAGAAGAGGCTAAGGGGTAAAAGATGCGCTACATACCCAATGCCGAGAATGATTGGGGAGAGATGCTTCAGGCCATCGGGTTTAAGCGCCTGGAAGATTTAATCAACATCCTTCCTGAACCTCTGCGCCTAAAAGAAGGCTTGGATCTCCCCTCCCCGCTTGCGGAGATGGAACTGGTTCAACATCTTCTTTCCTTAAGTGAAGGGAAAAAGATGATCTCTTTCCTGGGAGCAGGGGCCTATGATCATTTCATTCCTGCGGTGGTGGACCATGTGCTCCGGAAGTCGGAATTTTACACGGCCTATACCCCCTATCAGCCGGAGGTCAGCCAGGGTACCCTTCAGGCCATTTTCGAGTTCCAAACCCTCATCTGCCAGCTCACCGGTATGGAAGTAGCCAATGCTTCCGTATACGACGGGGCTTCAGCAGTCGCCGAGGGCGTATTGATGGCCCAGCGCCTAAAGGGGAGAAAAAAGTGCTTCTTGGCCCGGTCTGTCCATCCGGAATCACGGATCGTTACCCGCACTTATACCCATCCTTGGGCCTTGGAACTCAAAGAGATTCCTTATACCGCCGAAGGCTCCACCGACCTGAACGCTTTGCGGAACCAGATAGACGGAGAAACCAGCGCGGTAGTGCTCCAGCAGCCCAATTTTTTTGGCTGCCTGGAAGATTTGGAAGAAGCCGCGGCCATCGCCCATGCCCAAGGAGCTCTTTTGATTGTAGCTGTGGTGGAACCCTTGTCCCTGGCTCTCCTCCAGCCTCCCGGCCTCCTGGGGGCAGACATTGTCGTAGGGGAAGGACAGAGCTTCGGGAATGCTTTGAGTTTTGGGGGACCTTACGTCGGCTTCTTTGCCAGCAAAGAGAGCTTTCTGCGGGCCATGCCCGGCAGGCTCGTGGGTGAAACCGTGGATCGTGAAGGCCGCCGGGGATTTGTTCTGGCCGTAGCCACGAGGGAACAACATATCCGCAGGGAAAAAGCGACTTCCAATATTTGTACCAACCAGGCCTTGTGTGCTCTGGCCGTTCTGGTCTACCTGGCTACGCTGGGCAAGGAAGGACTGAAAGAACTGGCCCGGATCAACTTCAGCAAGTGTGAGTATGCCAAAAAAAGGTTGGGAGAATTGGGCCGCTTGCGTTTTTCCGGGCCGACTTTCAATGAGTTTGTAGTCACCCTGGACCAGGATCCTCAATTCATTCTGCCCAAGCTCCTCCAGCAGGGAATCATCGGGGGCTTTCCCCTGAAGAAGTTTTATCCCGAGATGGAAAGAGAAGTTCTGGTCTGCATTACCGAAAAAAATTCCAGGGAAAACATAGACCGTTGGGTCGAAGTACTGGGGAACGTCTTGAAGGAGGCAAAATGAAAGAGCAATGGCCGGGGGCCTGCGGGCTAGTCCTGGAGGAACCCTTGATTTTCGAAAAGGGGGCAAAGGGGAGAATAGGGTATTCTCTCCCCCGGCTGGATGTAGATGAGGCCGACCCGGGAAAAATCTGGCCCGCCAAGTTGATCCGTCACGATTGGCAAGGATTTCCCGAAATGAGTGAAGTGGAAGTCGTCCGCCATTTCACCCATCTGGCGCAGTGGAACTATGGCGTTGACTCCGGCTTTTATCCCCTCGGTTCCTGCACCATGAAGTACAATCCCAAGGTCAACGAGGATCTGGCCCGTCTTCCTGGGTTCAGCGGAGCGCATCCGTATCAGCCGGAAGAGATTACTCAAGGTGCTCTTCGCCTGATGTACGATCTGCAAAATTTTCTCTGCCAGATCGGCGGCATGGACCAGGTGACTCTTCAACCCTCGGCTGGCGCCCAGGGAGAACTCACGGGTATGTTGATGATTCGGGCGTATTTGACCGATCAGGGAAACCCGCGGAAAAAAGTCCTGGTCCCGGATACGGCTCACGGAACGAATCCGGCCAGCTCAAGTCTTTGCGGCTACCAGGTCATCCAGGTGAAATCCAATGAACGGGGCATCCTCTCCCCCCAGGCCATTGAAGAAAAAATGGATGAGGACGTTGCCGCTCTCATGATAACCAACCCGAACACCCTCGGCCTGTTTGAAGAGCATATCTGTCAGATTGCCGAAATGGTGCACCAAAAGGGGGGACAAATTTATTGCGATGGAGCAAATCTGAATGCTCTCATGGGATTGAGCAAGGTGGGCGATACGGGAGTGGATGTATTGCATTTCAACCTTCATAAGACCTTTTCCACCCCCCACGGGGGTGGCGGCCCAGGAGCCGGCCCCGTGGGCGTAAAAGACCACCTGGCCCGTTATCTTCCCGTTCCCATCATTATCAAGGATCGAGAGGGTTTCCGCTTCGATTATGACCGGCCCCAATCCATCGGCAAGGTTCGGTCCTTCTACGGCAACTTTGGCATTCTGGTCCGGGCCTATGCTTACATTCTTTCCATGGGGCCGGCAGGACTCAAAAGAGCCAGCCTGGTCGCCCTGCTCAATGCCAATTATCTCCGAGCCAAGCTGAAAGATTTTTATTTTCTCCCTTACGACTTTCCCTGCATGCATGAATGCGTCTTCAGTGACCGGTTACAAAGCCAGTATGGAGTTACTGCCCTGGACATCGCCAAACGGCTGATGGATTATGGCTTCCATCCCCCCACGATCTATTTCCCTTTGGTTGTCCACGGAGCGCTCATGATTGAACCTACGGAGAGCGAGGCCAAAGAAACCCTTGATCAGTTCATCGCCGCCATGGTGCAAATTGCCCAGGAGGCTCAGACCGACCCCGGTCTTCTTAAGAACGCGCCGCACAAAACCAAGGTTTCCCGGCTGGATGAAGTCCTGGCGAATCGCAAACCGAGGCTGCGGTGGAAACCGGAAAAAAAGGGGTAAGGCCATAGGTGTAAGGTGTAAGGTTTAAGGTTTAAAGAAATCAAAAGAAAGGGCAGGAAAAGAGAATGATGACAAAGGAAGATTGCAAAAGAAAAGTCATAGAAGCGATTGAAAAACGGGCGGGAGAACTTCACGAAATTGGGGAAACCATCTTGCATCACCCGGAACTGGGTTTTAAGGAAGTAAAAACCGCTGCCCTGGTGGAAGATAAATTTCGTTCGTTGGGTCTGCCATATCAGAAAGGACTGGCCGTTACGGGAGTCAAAGCTCACCTCGCGGGGAAGAGTCGGAAAATCCACCTGGCCATCATGGGAGAACTGGACTCTATTCTTATCCCTTCGCACCCTTTTGCTGATCCGCAAACGGGAGCTGCCCACGCCTGCGGTCACAACGCCAGTATTACCGGAATGCTGGGGGCAGGAATGGGACTTTTAGATTCAGGGGTGATGGCAGAACTTGACGGGGATATATCCCTGATGGCTGTTCCTGCCGAGGAACTGGTGGAACTGGAATACCGAAATCGGCTGCGCCAGGAAGGCCGGATCGTTTTTCTGGCCGGCAAGCAAGAATTCATCCGCTTGGGTTTGCTGGACGACGTGGATATGGTTTTGATGTTCCACCTCCAGCAAGCCGATCCGGTCCAAAAAATTTCCGTAGGGGCTACGATGAACGGGTGCCTGGCCAAATTTATCCGTTACAAAGGCAAAGAATCCCATGCTGGCGGCGCCCCCCATTTGGGAATCAACGCCCTGAACGCAGCCCTCATGGGGATGATGGGAATTCACGCCCAGCGGGAGACGTTCCGTGACGAGGACTGTGTCCGGGTTCATCCCATTATTACCCGGGGAGGAGACTTGGTCAACGTAGTCCCGGCTGACGTCCGCCTGGAGACCTTTGTGCGGGGCCGAAGCGTGGAAGCGATGCAGGATGCCAACAAGAAAGTCAACCGCGCTCTCAAGGCTGGAGCCTTAGCCATCGGCGCGGAAGTGGAAATCACCGACCTTCCCGGCTACCTGCCATGTTTGAAAAATGACCGTTTGGATCAGCTCTTCGCCGCCAACGCGGCAGCTCTTTTGGGAACAGAGGCGATCGGCCAGGCAGGGCACCTTACCGCTTCTTCGGATCTCGGGGATATATCACACCTTATGCCCACCCTCCAACCGTTTATCAAAGCTGGAAGAGGGAATCTTCATACGGAAGAGTTCGTGGTGAATGATCCGCAACTGGCTTACGTGGAATCGGCCAAAGGTTTAGCCTTGACTGTGGTCGACCTGCTTGGGAACGGGGCCGGTGAAGGCTTGGCCATCAAAGGGAACTATCAGGCGAAATATTCTAAAGAAGAATATCTGCAATTATGGCAGCGTCTCTGCCAGGAGGGGTAAAAAGTTTTAATCCACCTCAACGATGGCTTTGATCTCTTTTTTACTCAGCAACACAAAATTCGATATTAAATTGAGCCAACCGTCAGGAACTGTGACATTCTGAATGGCCAGATAGGATCGCTCGTCATTCAGCAAGTCTGATAATCTGGCCCTAGGACTCGGAATCGTTACTGTACCCTCGATGACCCTCGGTGGCTCCAAGGAGAGAAATAACCTTACCTTTTTGGTAATTCTTCCATATCCTTTCCCCTTTTTTTCCATTTTATTATCTCCCTTTTTGATCGGTAAATTTTTTTCCATCTGCAGATCTATTTTTTCTTCTTACTAATCCGAATCGTTATGGGGTCTGTCGTTATCATTATCGTGCCGTCATCAAACTCAATTTCCCAATAAGGCGTTTCCTGGCTTGGGAGTTTGACGGCACGGACTCCGAAAAATTTGACGTCATATTCTTTCCCCCGGATGGAAAATTCAACAAAGTCAACCTGATCGGCGCGCAAATGCTGCATTTTTCATTCTCCTTTCCTTCATCTATTTCATTTTTCCCTTGGCCGCTTAAGAAAGAAAAATTAAAGCCTCAAAAGGGAAAATTTACCTCCTGAGGCTTATGCTCAAAACCTTCTGAGCTCTTTTTTTCATTGTTCACTCCAGAAGGTTAAATTGGTTTGGGTTTCTGATTTGGGGAAAGAATATTTTTACAATCGTAAAATATCAAGGTCCAAGTTCTTTGTCAAGCGAATTAGGGTAACCTTCTTTTGGCGAAGGCTTCAACGGCCTTAATAAATTCGGGAGCGCAGCAGCACATGCTCTGGTTGCGCTTCTCCAGTTCGATGGCCGCTTCCAGGGAGGGGGCGGCGAGGTTATGGTTCAGAGCCTCTGTGGCCCATAGTGCCCGGATGCGGTACGATAAGCTCAATGGAGTTGCCTCTCAAGGCTCATGAGCATGGGGGCGTGTTACGGACACGCATTCCCGCTCCATATTACAGTAAAAGCCTTCCTGGCAATTTTCGCATTCGAATTGAATGGTAGTATGGGGAATGCGATATTTTTCCCTCAGGAGGCGGTTAACTTCCTGAAGGATCTGCCCTGTCCGGCTCATCTGGATGTCGCCCACCAGGACATGAGCGCTCAGGGCATGAATACCCGAAGTAATGGTCCATAGATGCACGTGATGCAAATCCTTCACTCCGGGGATCGACTTAAGCGCCCTCTGGACTTCCTCAAGGTCGACTTCTTTGGGCACGGCCTCCAGCAGGATGTTGACCGCGTCTTTCACCAGCACAAAAGCCCCTCGCAAAATCACCAGGCAGATCCCCACGCTGATGATTGGATCTACAACGTACCAGCCAGTAAAATAGATGACCAGCCCCCCGGCAATGACCCCCAGGGAAGACAGGGCATCTCCCAATATATGCAGGTAAGCACCCCGGATGTTCAGGCTCTCTTTACTCGTCCGCATCATCGCCCAGGCTGCTAATCCATTGGCCACCAAACCCACTGTTGCAACCAGGAGCATGGTTCGGCTTTCCACTACCACCGATGATCGGAAACGCTGGTAGGCTTCGTACAGAATGTACACCGCAATGAGGATTAGGGTTGTGCCGTTAATCAAGGCCGCCAGGATTTCCATGCGGTAGAGGCCGAAGGTCTTGGTGAGGGAGGGCGGGTGCATGGCCAATTGAAGGGCAATCAGGCTCAGCAGCAGGGCCATAACATCGGCCAACATATGGCCGGCATCGCTTAAAAGAGCCAGGGAATTGGACAGGAAGCCCCCGATGATTTCAACGACCATCACGATCGCGGTTATCCCAATAGCTCCCCAAAGGGCTTTCCGGTTCGCTTCTAAAGAACGAATATTTTCGTCGGAATCGGCTCTGCAATGCTCAAGTTCGGCCATTGATCTGCCTTTGCCTTTTTTTACTCTCTAAAATACCCAGCTGGCAAAAGTTATTTCCTGAATCTTGCACCGATATAAATGAAATAAGGTGAAACATCTGGGCTACCCCTGTTATTGTAGGGTTATCATGACATAACCGGTAACAATAGGAGGTAACCCAGATGGTTAAAAGGCAAGATAAGGGTAGTGCTGGGAGATGCAAAAATCAAGGGGAAAGTGAATGTCAACCGAAGGCGAATAAAATAGGGCATTCTACGGCATACGACTATTGTCGGGAGCGTTTGAGCCCCTTCGGCGGACTCCTGGGGTTGGTGAAGTTTTTGGATCTCGTGAGATTCAGGGAGATCTTTGAGGGGTTCTATAAGCGGCCGGAGCGCATGCCGGACATGGGGCACTACAACATGGTCTTTGGCGTCCTGCTGCTTTTATTCATCGGATTCACGCGGGTATGGCATTTTTTGTATATTCAGTTTGACCCTTTGGTATGCGGCCTATTCGATCGGGTCAAGCTGCCGTATGTAACGACCTATTGGCGGTACGTGGATTCCTTAGGGATCAACCAGGGGATGTCGCTGCTGATGGTCACGAGTGCCCTTCGGGAGCGGGTGTGGCAGTTGTGCGGCCTGAGTTATCAGAAGATCCATATCAATATAGACACGACGGTGGAAACGATTTACGGCAGTCAGCAGGGCGGACGCAAAGGGCATAATCCCAAGAACCGCGGGAAGAAGGGCTTCCGTCCGGTGTTGTGTTTTATCCAGGAGACCCGTGAATATTTTATGGGCAAGCTTAGAAGAGGCGAGACCATTGGAGGAGAGGAAGTGGCCGCCCTGATCCGCGTCTTCAAGCAGTACCTTCCCGGATGCGTAAAGGAGGTGGTTCTTCGCGGTGACGGAGAATTCATCAGCTGGGAGGCTGTAAAGGCTGCCCGGGAGGAGGGGTTTCACTTCATCTTCGGCAACAAGGTATGTGCGCCGTCGTTTGCCCCTGCCGGATGGTACAAGGCCCGGAAGAATGATCCGGCGGAGTACAACGAAGTCATGTATCAGCCCGCAGGCTGGGGCGATGCTTGCCGATTTGTCTGCATGCGCATACCCAAAGAAGCGCCGTCTGAAGGAAATACGCAGCTTGAACTCCTTGAGGAGGCCAACTATAAATACCGGATATTCGTAACGGATCTTAGGCAACCGGCGCATACGGTGATCGAGGAATATGACCAGAGAGCGGACTGCGAGAACCTGATTGGCGAGGCCAAGCGGGAAGGATTGGAGGCCATTCCTTCACGGAAGTTTGGGAACAACTACGCCTATTTCCAGATCGTGATGCTGGCGTACAACATTTGGCGGTCATTCAAGATGCTGGCTGCGCACGGCATGAGGGAAACGGAGCGGCACGAACCTACACCAGAGATGGTCTGCAAAGCGCAGGAGATCGTAGACCATACCATCCGGATTGGTCGGCTGAAGCTCTTGTTCATCGCCGCCAAGCTCGCGACGCATTCCGGTACAACCGAGGTGAAGTATTCCCGGCATGACAGCCGGGTCGCCGGATTGTTCAGGTTTATGGACTACCTGGATAAGCGTCGTCATCAGGCGCAACCGTGGCTGGGCGGGAAACTGTGGCAGTGCAAGCAGCTGCCTTTTTTTGGAATTCAGCAGGCGGATGCTTTTGGGTAACGCCGTGGGCAAGAAATTTCTTGCACGGAATGGGAATCAGACGGAAAAAGCATGTACGGAGCGGCCACATTGCGAAAATAATTCCTCGTCGGTTTGGCTGGACGTGAATTTTGTATCGTGTGCGGGGAAGTTTTTAAAAACCCAATTGAACGCAAGGGAGCGGTGCCCCCTCAGGGTGCAAGATTCAGGTTATACCTTTCATTGATTACGACCTGGATCCCTAATTTTTTCGTATATTCATCTATGGACGGGAGTAGGGATGTGCCTACAGGATTATTCATGATATAAACAGCGGCTCTTTTCGGCCTCTGGTCGAGGGGAAAAGTTTCCAGCCATTGGAACGCTCCCAGGAACCACCACTCCCCCATCAACGGAGGGCTGCCGAAAGAGTAGGTTTTACGGCTCATGGCGCCCTCCTGAGATTCTATTTTTTCCCTTTTCCTGAAAGAAAAAGGAAGCTAAGATCTATTCAATAATTTTAAACTTTTTAGTCATGCTATCATAAGTACCTTAGATGTCAAGTTTTCCCTTTGCGGGTGTGGAAAAATCGCTTTTGCCGGTTTACTCCCCTCTTCTTTTTTTATCCAATTTATATATAAAACTCTTGACAGAGTTCAGTTATAATCTATCCTTATAGCGATCACCCCCTGGTTATGTGGAGATATAGGATGGGAGAAATAGGATGAAAAAAAGGAAGGGGATGCTTTCCCTGGCCATTGTCCTGGCAGGGGGAATCATCTTTTACTATTGGCAATTTCACAGTAGAGAGATTCCCGAATCAACCATTCAGGTCTCAGGAAATATAGAGGTTACCACGATTGATGTCGCCTTCAAAATCTCCGGGAAGATTGACAAGCGTCTGGTCGATGAAGGAGATATAGTTAAAGAAGGGCAGCTCATCGCCACCCTGGAGCATAAAGACCTTTTGGCCCAGAAGGCCAAAGCCGGGGCTACGCTGGAAACGGCGCGTTCGCGCCTTCCAGCCCTGGAGAAGAATATTGATTATCAGGATCAAGCTACCACACAGGAAATTTCTCAGGCCCAGGCGGCCGTAGAGAACGCCCAAGCCCGACTACAGCAGCTTCTCGATGGCTCGCGTCCTCAAGAGATTCAATCCGCCAAGGCCGGAGTCGATCAAGCACTGGCTGATATGGAAAAGAAAAAGGCCGATATGGACCGGGCCAAAAAACTTTACCAGGATAAATATATCGCCGCCCAGGACTGGGATGCTGCTAAAACGGCTTACGACATGGCTGTGGCCAATTATAAAAAGGCCCAGGAAAATTATGACTTGGTAGTTGAGGGGCCCCGCAAGGAAGAGATTGCGGCCGGCCGAGCTCAATTGGAACAATCTCAGGCGGCTCTGCGCCTGGCTAAAACCCACCGAATACAGATCGACGTTTTGAAGAAGGAGTTGGCCACCGCCCGGGGGCAGGTTAAGGAGGCGGCCTCGGCGCTGGAGGTCATTCAGACGCAAATCGAGTACAGCAATCTTTACGCTCCAACTTCGGGAGTCGTTCTGGTAAAGAATGCGGAACCCGGTGAGTTTGTCGTTCCGGGAGGAGCAGTTGTTACGCTGGGCCAAATTGAAAAACCCTGGCTAAAGGCTTTTATCAACGAGAGTGACCTGGGCAGAGTGAAGCTTGGGCAGAAAGTTTCCGTGACCACGGATACTTATCCGGGAAAGGAATATCCGGGCAAGGTCACTTTCATCTCCTCCGAAGCTGAATTTACCCCCAAAAATGTACAGACGGCAAAAGAGCGTGTGAAGCTCGTCTATCGCATCAAGGTTGCCCTGGAGAATCCCCAGAACGAACTCAAACCGGGAATGCCCGCAGATGCCCAAATCCATCTGAAATAAGTGGGAAAAGGGGCAAATATGCTGGCGATTAAAGCTGAAAATCTGAGCAAAAAGTTCGGCGCTCTCACCTCCGTGAACAACCTAAACCTGGAGGTGAAAAAGGGGGAGATTTTTGGACTCGTGGGCCCAGACGGGGCTGGTAAGACTACAACCATCCGCATGTTTAGCGGCATCTTGCACCCTACAGCGGGAGAGGCCTGGGTCCTGGATCACCCCATTTCCCGGGAAGCCGAACCCTTAAAGGAAAAAATCGGTTACATGGCCCAGCGCTTTGCTCTTTATAGCGACTTGACGGTTATGGAGAACATCAACTTCTATGCCGATCTTTATGCCGTCCCGCAGAAAGAGCGCCCCTCCCGAATTGATCGTCTGCTGGCCTTTAGCAATCTGGCCCCCTTTCAAAAACGTCTGGCCCAAAATCTTTCGGGAGGGATGAAGCAAAAATTGGGATTGGCTTGCGCTCTGATTCATACCCCCCAGGTTCTTTTCCTCGACGAACCCACAAACGGCGTAGACCCTGTATCGCGCCGGGACTTCTGGCGCATCCTTTACGACCTTCTCAAGGAGGGAGTGACGATCTTTGTTTCTACGGCTTACCTTGATGAGGCCGAGCGCTGCCACCGCATCGGCCTGATGCACCAAGGAAATCTCCTGTCCGTGGGCACTCCCGACGAAATCAAGGGCCTCATGAAAGGGGAGCTTTGGGAGGTGCGCTGCCAGCAAAGAATGAAGGCCCGGAACCTACTCCAGAATCTTCCGGGGATAAGAAGCGTGGGGATTTTCGGGGACCGGATTCATGTAGTTCTGGAGGACGGAGAAAAAACCAGACCGCAAATGGAAAGCCTGCTCAGGGAATCCGGTTTGGAAATCTCTTCCGTGAGAAGGATTACTCCCTCTGTGGAGGATGTCTTTATCGCCACCGTTACGGAAAAAGTTCGGAGTGATGAGTCCGATTAATTCATTTTTATCTCCGAACTCCCAACTCCGAACTAATTATCATCTAAGATGAACGAAAATAAGCATCTGCAATGGGCAGTGGAAATTGAAGATTTGGTGAAGAACTTTGGGGCCTTTACCGCCGTTGACCATATCTCCCTCAAAGTGAGGAAGGGAGAAATTTTTGGATTTCTGGGTCCGAACGGCGCGGGCAAATCCACTACCATCCGCATGCTTTGCGGCATCCTGGTGCCTACCGCCGGAAAGGGTAAAGTGAGCGGCTTCGACATTTTCACAGAGCCGGAAAAAATTAAAGAAAATATCGGCTACATGTCTCAAAAATTTTCCCTCTATGATGACCTCACGGTGGAAGAGAATCTCGATTTCTTTTCCGGCATCTACCGTTTGTCCCGGGGAATTAAAAAAGAGCGGAAAGAGTGGGCGCTGCAGATGGCCGGTCTCCAGGACCGGCGAGAGAGCCTGACCCGGAACCTAGCCGGAGGGTGGAAACAGCGCCTGGCCCTGGGCTGTGCCATTCTGCATGAGCCTTCCATCCTTTTTTTAGATGAACCGACCTCGGGGGTGGATCCCCTTTCCCGCCGCAGCTTCTGGGATTTGATTTATGAAATGGCTGGTCGGGGAGTGACCGTATTTGTTACGACTCATTACATGGATGAAGCAGAGTACTGTGATCGCCTCGCGCTGATCGATCGGGGGAAAATAATAGCCCTGGGAACTCCGGTAGAGTTGAAAACCAGGTATATGCCGGAGGCTGTGTGGGAACTGGAAACGGACCACTTGCATGAGGCCTTGGGAGTTTTGAAAGAGGGTGCAGGGGTAACTGGCCGGCCAGCCGCCCAGATGCAAGAACCCCCCCTAACCGAAGTAGCGGTTTTCGGCAATACTTTGCATGTGGTGACCCGCCGGGAAGAAGACCTCTCTACGTATATCCCTGCCCTTCTCGCCGCTCGGGGAATCGCCACGAAGCGCTTGGAACAGATTGAGCCTTCCTTGGAAGATGTGTTTGTTTCCCTGATTGAAGCCAAAGATCGCCAAGTCTCCAAAGTATCGCTCAGCAGTCAGCCCTAAAGGCCAACAGAATGCTGA
>JAURYC010000089.1 GCA_030654105.1 Deltaproteobacteria bacterium | reverse complement strand
GTTGCCCTTTGGCCCGTTCAATCACTTGCACCTTCGAAAAGTAACCCATGCCGACCTCCTCCAGAGAGATTCTCAGGATAGAGGCATTTTATCATATAGCTATATGGCTAGTCAAGAAAAATTTTCATGTTCCCCAATTTTTTCACACCTTCCCCCTCGAGGGGGGATGGTTGGGAGGGGGTGATTTCTTTTGGTTGCGGCTATGCCGCGCTGGGTTCTCTGTGGTTTAGAAAAATCGCTCAATTTAAGTTAAAGAATTATCTGTGTTCATCGGTGAACACAGATTATCAGGATAAACTTAAAATAAAATAATTATCTGCGGTTATCTGCGTAAATCTGCGTCCTATTAAATTTATGGATTAAAAATGTCTGAATTATTGTTAGAAATCGGAACAGAAGAAATTCCCTCGGGGTTTATCCCCCGAGCTTTGGAAGAAATGAAGGCTCTCCTGGAAAAAGAATTCCAGAGCTACCGCCTTGCTTTTAAGGAAATCAGGGCCGTGGGAACGCCGAGGCGGCTGGTTCTTATGGCCACCGGAGTGACCTCCGTCCAAGAGAAGCGGTTCATCGAAGTGGTCGGGCCGGCGAAGCGCATCGCCTTCGACGGAAAAGGGCAACCGACGAAGGCGGCTTTGGGGTTTGCCAAGGGCCAGGGAATTGCGGTGGAGGAATTACAAATTGTCAAAACGGAGAAGGGAGAATATGTCTGCGCCCGCAAGGAAGAGCAAGGGGAAGAAACGATTCACCTGCTCCCGACCATTCTTCCTCGATTGATCTCCTCTATTTCTTTCCCGAAGTCCATGCGCTGGATGGATTTGGAGAATTCCTTCGCCCGCCCCATCCACTGGATCCTCTGCCTCTTCGACGGCAAAGTTGTGCCTTGGCAAGTAGGGAATATTTCGTCTGGCAATCTTTCCCGCGGCCACCGCTTCCTGGCCCCTGGCTCTTTCCAGGTCAAAGACCTTGCTGATTATTTGCGCAGGTTAAAAAACTCCTTCGTGATCGTTAACCCAGAAGAACGCAAAGAATTCATCCTAACGGAAGTAAACAAAGCGGCCAGCGAAGTTTCCGGCCACCTTTTGCCCGACGATGACCTCTTGGAACTGGTGACCTTCCTCGTGGAGTATCCCGTGCCCATAAGGGGGAGCTTCTCCAAAGAATTTCTCTCTCTCCCCCGGGAAGTTCTCATCAGCGCCATGCGGGAACACCAACGCTACTTTTCCATCGTTGATGCGGAAGGTAGCCTCTTGCCTTTTTTTGTGACCGTCTCCAATACGAAACCCAGAAATCCCAACGTGGTAGCGCGGGGCAACGAGCGGGTTCTGCACGCGCGTTTATCCGACGCTAAATTTTTCTTTATCGGAGACCAAAAGATTCCCTTGATTCAGCGCTTAGAAGGACTGAAGAAAGTCGTCTTTCACTCCAAGCTGGGTACCTCTTACGAAAAGGTAATACGCCTATCTCAACTCGCCGACTTCCTCATTGGAAGCATTGCCCCTGAACAACGCGAGATGGTCCAACGGGCCTCTCTTCTTTGCAAGGGGGATTTGATCACGGGTATGGTGGGCGAGTTTCCCAACCTTCAGGGGGTCATGGGACAGGTCTACGCCAGGTTATCCGGGGAAAAGGAAGAGGTAGCTCTGGCCATTTTTGAGCATTATCTGCCAACAACAGCAGGAGGAACCCTTCCTTCTTCTCATCCGGGGGCGGTCCTCAGCATGGCGGATAAATTGGATACCATCGTTGGTTGTTTCGGGGTGGGACTGATTCCTACGGGGACAGCCGACCCTTACGCCCTTCGCCGCCAGACCCTTGGGATCATTCACATCATCCTGGAGAAACGGTATGATCTCTTACTCTCCACCCTTCTTGAACGAAGCCTCGCCCTCTTGGCGGAAAAAATTGAACGGCCTTCGCAGGAAATCAAGGCGGATGTTCTTGAGTTTTTCAGAGGTCGGATACAGAATCTGCTCAATTCCCAGGGGCTTTCCCCTGATGCAGTTGAGGCGGCCTTGGCCGTTGGCTTTGATAACCTGGTTGATTTACGGGAAAGGGCCAAGGCTCTCCATGATCTGAAGCAGGTTCCCGACTTCGAACCCCTGGCCATCGCCTTCAAAAGAGTGGTCAATATATCCAAATCCCATGTTCCCGGTGAAGTGAACACCCGGCAATTCGAAAATGCTTGCGAACAGGAGCTCTTTGAAGCCTACGGAAAAATAGAAAAAAAAGCTGGGGAAAAGATCTCCCAGAAAGATTATACTTCGGCCTTGAAAGAACTCTCTTTGCTGCGCAAACCCGTAGATGAATTCTTTAATGGAGTTTTAGTCATGGCCGAAGATGAAAAGATAAGAAACAACCGATTGTCCTTATTGATTAAAATTGCTCAGCTTTTTTTAAAAATTGGCGACTTTTCCAAAATCACCACCAATTAAACCTAGCCCACCTGTTTTTCCCTCATTCTTTTTCCAGAAATAAACCACTTTATCTACATCATCCCACAATATGTTGTGGCTCATAAATATAAATATACATTTAGTTGTATTTTTGGCTTTACAAAAATTCTCTACCTTGGTAAAATAGCGAAAAATTCAAAATACCTGGCCCAAAGGAAATTATTTATTGATAAACTATTCGTTTTAATTATCATTTATGAATTTGAAGGCATGACCATTAACTTACGAGCAGGTTGCCGGAAAACTGGTGAAAATCAATCTAAGGGGTGGCCATGAAGATTAAAAAAATTGAGGTTTGCGGGTTCAAGTCTTTCTCGGAAAAGATCGAGATCGGCTTTCCGTCCGGCGTAACGGCCATTGTAGGCCCAAATGGTTGTGGAAAGTCTAACGTCGTGGACGCCATCCGTTGGGCCCTCGGAGAACAAAGCCCCAAACAACTCCGGGGAAAAGCAATGGAAGATGTCATATTTAACGGGAGCGAAAGCAAAAAACCACTGGGTATGGCCGAAGTAACTCTGACCTTTGCCAATGAAAATGGCCACCCGATTGCGGATTACCTGGATTTCACTGAGATATCGGTAAGCCGGAGGCTTTTCCGCTCGGGGGAGAGCGAATACTATATCAATAAAGTACCCTGCCGCCTCAAAGACATTACCGATCTTTTTCTGGGTACGGGAGTCGGGCATAGGGCCTACTCCATCGTCGAGCAGGGGAAAATGGATTTCCTTTTGAGCGCTAAGCCCGAAGAAAGACGAATCCTCATAGAAGAAGCGGCTGGAGTCACCAAATACAAAGATCGCAAAGCCGCTGCCCAGCGCAAAATGGAGGCAACCCAGCAGAACCTCTTGCGCCTTAACGATATCATCGGAGAGATTAAACGGCAGATTAATTCCTTAAACCGCCAGGCCAAAAAAGCCGAGCGCTATAAGGGATACCGCGAGGAGATCCGCGCCCTGGAACTGGGGCAGGCAGCTCAGACCTGGCACAACTTAGAAGCCCAACGCCGGGAATGGAAAACTTCCCTGCAGGAAATCGAGGATCTTGAGGTTCGTGCTACGGCGGAAATCAAGAAAGTGGAAACTGCCCTCGAACGAATCAAGGTTAATTTACTAGATGGGGAACGGGACCTGGCTGTCCAGCAAGGGCGGCTGTCCGAAAACGAAGGGGGGATTAAAGACCGAGAAACTGAAATTGAGTTGTCCACCCGCGAGCGCGAAAATCTTCAGAAACAGGTTTCCCGAGCGGAAGAGGAAATCGGCAAACTCCTTCAGCAACAGGAGGGGGCTGAAAAAGAAATTCAGGCCTACGAAGAAAACTTAAAGGAACAGCAGGAAAAGATTGTCTATTACGCTGAATTTCTCGCCGGAAAAGAACAGATTCTCCTGGAGAAAAAAGCCCAGCATGCGCAGGCGGAACAGGCCCTCTCCCAGGGGAAAAACAGTCTGGTAGACCTCCTTACCCACTTGGCCCATTTGAGGAATCTGCTCATTGACCTTGCCCGCCGTTCGGAAGAACTCTCCCAGCGTAAGGGTAAGATCGGCCGTGAGAGAGAAGAAGCGGAGTTAAAGATTGAAGAAACCCGCGCCCTCCTTACCAGCATATCCCTGCAGTTAGACGATTGCCGGAAGGCCCACAATCAGATCGAGGAGGAACGGCAACGGAAAATCCTGCGGGTCAAAGAACTGCAATCTTCCCTTGCGGCCCTGCAAGAATCACTGGCCCAGAGCAGGGAACGCCTGAACCGGCAGAGCTCTCGTCTAAACTCCCTTCTGGAGTTACAGAAAAACTTTGAAGGGTACCAGGAGGGGGTGCGAGCCATCCTGCTGAAACGGCAGGCGCAGGAATCATTCCAGAACGGTATTTACGGACTGGTTGAAGACATCGTCGAGACGGAACCAAAATACGAATGCGTGGTTGAGTCGGTCTTGGGCGAGCGGTTACAACACTTCATCGTCCAGGATCATCAAGAAAGTCTGAAAGCCATTGAATACCTGAAAGCTCAGGGAGCCGGCCGCTCCACCTTTATTCCCTTGCAGTTGAAACAAAACCCAGCCCTTCCCTCACCAGCCTCCGCCAATGAAGGAGTGATCCCGCTTTTAAATCTGGTTAAGGTGAAGGAAGAGTTTGCTCATCTGGCGACCTATCTTTTCGGAGATGTCTGGGTGGTCTCTGACTTGCGCCAGGCCATCGACCTCTGGAACCGCAACTCCATCTGGAAAACCCTGGTTACCCTCGATGGGGAAGTTCTGCACCCTTCCGGCGTCGTCACGGGAGGGAGCAAGGAGCAAATCGGCTCAGGTACCTTCCACCGCAAAAGGGAAATTCGCGACTTGACTCAAAGCGCAGAAGAACTCCGGCAGCAAGTCATTGAGCTGGAGAGCACCCAAGAGCAGCTTGCCACGAGCATTAAGGAATTGGAAGCTTCGATCGCCGGGCTGACCCAAACCCTCCACAGCCAGGATTTGCAGATGGTTAGCGAAACGAAGGAGATAGACCAGTACCAAGCCGAATGGAAACACTGGAAGCAAAAGATCGAAACCCTGCTGATGGAAGAAAGCCAGCTGGCCGAAGAGTTGGTCGAATGCCAGCAGGAGGCCCGGAAAACCGAAGCGGCGCTTCAGACCTCTGAACTTCTAAAGAACGAAAAAGAGGAAAACCTTCGCTGCCGAGAGCAAGATTTACAACACCTGAAGGCTGAAATCGAAGGGCTCATGGCCGAAGTCACGGAAGCGAAAGTACGCCTGGGCACTTTTCAGGAGAAGAAACAGAACCTGGACCAAAACCTGGAGCGGGCCCGAAAACTTTCTCAGGAGACGACCGCCCTTCTTGGGCAACGCCGCCAGGAAGTTCAAGAAAGCATTCAGCTGATCCACGCCGTTGAAGAAAAACGACGGCTGGCCGAGGTTGATCTCCAACGCCTGCTATCGGTGCATCAGGAACTCCACTCTCAACTGGAAGGTGCAAAAGAGGCCTTACGGGAGGAACGGGAGAATCTTGAAAAAGAGGAGAGTCGTTGGAAGGAACGCCGGGGAACCCTCCAGAACCTGCTGGAAAAGAAAAACGCCCTTTCCATGAAACTCATGGAAATCGACCTTAACATCAAACACCTTCTCTCCCAGGTGGAGGAAAAACATCGCCTGAGCCCTGAAGCCTTGCTGGCCAAGGAAGATGAGCGAGATTACTTTTCTCCAGAGGTTGAAGCCCGCCTCGGGGAACTGAAATCTTTGATCGAATCCATGGGTGAGGTGAATCTGTTGGCCATTCAGGAATATGAGGAGGCCAAAACCCGTTTGGAGTTCTTGACCGAACAGGAAGCAGATCTGGTGCAATCTCTGGAGGCCCTGGACCAGGCGATTAAGAAGATCAACCGCACTTCCCGTAAGCGCTTTGCGGAAACGTTTGAAGCGGTAAACCAGAAGTTCAAGGAGATCTTCACGGTTCTTTTTAACGGCGGGCGGGCGGAGCTCGTGCTTACGGATGAATCCAACCTTCTGGAAACCGGTGTGGACATCATTGCCCAGCCACCGGGAAAGAGGTTGCAGAACATCAGCCTTCTTTCCGGCGGGGAGAAAGCCCTGACCGCCGTGGCTTTAATCTTTTCTCTTTTCCTTATTAACCCTAGCCCCTTCTGTCTTATGGACGAAGTGGATGCTCCCCTGGACGACGCCAATATCGGGCGGTTCAACAAGATGATCAAAGATATGGCCCAAAAATATCAATTTATCCTCGTCACCCACAACAAGCTCACCATGGAGCTGGCTGACACGCTTTACGGTGTCACCATGGAAGAGATGGGCATCTCCAAGCTGGTCTCGGTAAAATTGAATTAAAAAAAAGGCAACGGGCTCAAGGTTCGGGGCAATAGGTTATAGGCGATAGGCAAAGGTCAATGATCAATGGTCAATAACCAAAGACTTAATGACCTATGACTATTACTCCTTGCGTCTCACGCTTTACGCCTCACGGAGTTAAGATGGCTGAAGAGAAGAAGGGGTTTTTCCAGCGGCTGAAACAGGGCCTTTTTAAGACGCACCAGGGTCTGGTCAGCAAGATCGATCAACTGATTGCCGGAAAGAAAAAAATCGATGATGATCTTCTGGCGGAACTGGAAGAAATTTTAATTACCAGCGACATCGGGGTAAAAACCACCCAGGAATTGTTGCACAATGTCGCGGTAAAGGTTCAGCGCAAGGAACTTGAGGATGCGGATTTATTGAAAAAAAACCTCCAGGAACAAATGCTGCACATCCTCAGCCAGCAGGAGAACCCCCTTAACCTCTCTGCCACCCGCCCTTTTGTCATCATGGTCATTGGCGTCAACGGTACGGGCAAGACGACGACCATCGGCAAGATGGCCCAGAAATTCAAGGCTCAGGGTAAATCGGTTCTCCTGATTGCCGCTGATACTTTCCGGGCTGCGGCCATCGAGCAGCTGGAAATTTGGGGGCAACGAGCGGGCTGCGATGTAATCAAACAAAAAAGCGGTTCCGACCCCTCAGCGGTCGTTTTCGATGGCTTGAAAGCCGCAAAATCACGGGGAATCGACGTCGTCATCGTGGATACAGCGGGCCGGCTGCATACCAAAGTCAACCTCATGGAGGAGTTGAAAAAAGTTAAACGGATTATGGGACGAGAGATACCCGGTGCTCCTCACGAGATTCTCTTAGTCCTGGATGCGACGACGGGACAAAACTCCATTAGCCAGGCCAAGATGTTTAACCAAGCCGTGGGAGTAACCGGGATCGCTCTAACCAAATTGGATGGTACCGCCAAAGGGGGAATTCTTATCGCCATCTCTGATGAGTTAAAAATTCCTCTGCGCTACATTGGCATCGGGGAAAAATTGGATGACCTGCGCGAGTTTAACGCCCGGGATTTCGTCGAGGCGCTGTTTTAGGAAATACAGGGTTGAGTGTTAAGTGTTAAGTTAAAAAGAGCCTTAAGCCTCACGCCTTAAACCTTACACCTATTTTTTTAATTTGATTTCACCGCTTTTGGAGAAGGGGACGGTGGTGCTGCCCATACTAGCCTTGATGATTGCTGCCCCCTCGATTTTATACCGCAAATCCTTGCCCGCCAGGATAAGGGCCAAGGGGTTGCCCAGGCTTTTTAAGTTCGTTTGCAAAGGAACCGGAACGAGGGTGGAAGCCGATTTAACGATTGTAATTTCTTTTTCCAGACGACCTTTTCCCACTTCCTGATCGCTGAGATAGACCGTGTATTCCAGGGCTCGCAGCTTCAAATCAAACGAATTCGGGTTTTGCACCTCAATGCCCAAAAGGAAATCGATCTCCTGGAAGGAGATGCGCTTGATCTCGATTTCCTTCAAAGTGAAGGTGGGCTTTTCCAGAAACAAGCTGAGGCAAGAGGGCAGCAAGAATAAAAATCCGATGGCAATTATCTTACCCGGGCGTTTCATCCGCCAACATGACCTCTGTGATCAATCTATCCAACGATTACCCCGCTGTCAACCTCTATCTAGTGCTAAGTTGCAAAAATTAGCGTAATATTGGCAGCTTTCCCCAGGTCCGGGCGGCAGAGCGCTTCGCTTGGCATCATGAGGCGATGGTCTTTCCATAGCTGAGGCGGGAAAGGGCACCCCGCCTGGCTTTTGCGGAGACTCAGCTTTAGCATGGAACCGGGTCATCTCCCGGCCGATGCCGCCCGCGCTCAGCACCCTGCCGCCCGGACCACGACAAAGCGGGGCGAAATTATCACAAAAAATACAATGCGAATTTTCGCAACTAAGCACTAGCGCTAATATTTTTAGCGTGAAACCTCTGGAAAAAATGTGTTAAATTAAATTGCCTATGACGATCCTTATATCTAACATTACCTTAGCCCTGGATGAGCAAGAAGCCGACCTTCAGCAAAAGATTGCCCAGGCGATCGGGGTTTCCTCCGAACAAATTCAGGGCATCAAGATTATCAAAAAGTCTCTGGACGCTCGCCACAAGAATCGCCTGCGCTTCGTCTACTCCCTGGAATTGTCCCTTCCGGTGGAAGAAGAAAAGAAAGTTCTTGGCAAAACCTCCTCTTCCCTGCAGATGCAAAAGGTCACGGCCAAACCTTCCCCATCTCCTTGGCGCATCAAGAACAAACCCCAGCGTCGCCCCATTATTGTCGGGACCGGCCCTGCTGCGCTCTTCGCCGCTCTAAGACTAACCGAGGCCGGCTGGCCCCCGCTGCTTTTGGAACGCGGCAAAGAGGTGCCCGAGCGGGTCAAGGATGTAGAAAAATTCTGGCGTAGCGGGATCCTGGACCCGGAAAGCAATATCCAGTTTGGGGAAGGAGGAGCGGGGACGTTTTCAGACGGAAAGCTTTTCACGCGCCTAAACGATCCGCGAGTTGCCGCCATCCTAAATGTTTTTTCCCATTTTGGAGCTCCTGCGGAAATCCTTTATCTGCAGAAGCCTCACATCGGAACGGATAGATTGCGCCGGGTGATCATGGCCATGCGCCAATATCTTAAAGAACAAGGTGCCGAGTTCCATTTTCAGGCCAAAGTGACCGGACTTAAAATCTTCCAGGGCAATCTTCAAGGGGTCGTTATTAACAACCAAAAAGAAGTCGATACACCTATTCTCCTTTTGGGCCCGGGACACAGCGCCAGGGATACGTACCGGATGCTTGACAACGCGGGGGTGGCAATGGAAAGTAAACCCTTGGCCATCGGGCTGCGGGTTGAACATCCCCAAAGACTCATCGACCGCATCCAATATGGTTCATCCGCTGGACACCCCCGCTTACCCCCGGCAGAGTACCAATTAACCTACCGCTGCTCCAAAGGGCGCGCGGTTTATTCCTTTTGCATGTGCCCGGGTGGGGCCGTAATCGCAGCCAGTTCTGAATTGCAAGGGTTGGTAACCAATGGAATGAGCCTGTTTCGCCGCAATTCTCCCTGGGCCAACAGCGCCCTGGTCATTCAGGTGGGATTGGAAGACTTCGGTACTCAAGGGCCATTCGCAGGAATGGAGTTCCAGCGTCGATGGGAGGAGAAAGCTTTTCAATTGGGGGGAGGAAACTACCACGCACCTGCCCAGGGGCTCCCCGATTTTTTAGAAGGCCGAGAGCCTTCTTCATTGAGGAAGACGAGCTTTAAGCCGGGTATTACTCCCGCTCGATTGGAGGAATGCCTGCCGCTTTTTGTGGCGGAGAGCCTGCGGGAAGCACTTCCTTATTTCAACCGGAAGATGCCAGGGTTTTCCTCCACCGAAGCGATGTTGCTGGGCATCGAAACTCGCACGTCAGCTCCCCTGCGTATCCTGCGCGGGGAGGATTATCAATCCCAGAATGTTCGAGGCCTTTATCCCATTGGTGAGGGATCAGGTTATGCCGGAGGGATCGTCAGTTCAGCGCTCGACGGCATGAAGGCCGCGGAAGCAATTCTAAAGAAATTGGAATAAGGCGATAAGGAATAGGCGATAGGCGACAGGCAATGGGCTATATGAAATAAGAAAGGGTGTAGGGAGGAAGATATGGAAAAAGTTTTCGTTAATCAATTGAAAAAAGGCCACGCTGTAGAAAGCATTTTTCTCGTCAGAGAAAAGAGCCTGACCAGAACAAAGACCGGAAACCTCTATCTTTCTCTCCGTCTGGCCGACCGCACGGGAGAGGTCGAAGGACGCATCTGGGAGAACGCTTTGGACTTCGGTGCTCTATTTGCCAAAGACGATTTTATTAAGGTGAGAGCAGAAGTTGATGAATTTCAAGGAACGCTTCAACTGCGCATCCTCAAGTTGAGGAAATGTGAGGAAACCGAGGTTTTACTGGACGATTTTCTTCCGAGGACACCCCTAAATGTCGAAAAAATGTTCTCCGAAATCAAAAACATTGCTTCCGGCGTGCAGCAACCCTATCTGCAAAAGCTTTTAGATGCCTTCTTCGCCGACGAAGATTTCGTAAAAAAATTCAAACTGGCACCGGCGGCGAAGGCGGTTCATCATGTTTACCTTGGAGGTCTATTGGAGCATACCCTTTCCGTCGTTCAACTTATCCTTCTGGTAGGTCCGCGATACAAGGGGATTAATGTGGATCTTCTGATCACCAGTGGAATTCTTCATGACATTGGGAAAGTAGCCGAGCTTACCTTTGGCCGGGCTTTCGATTACACGGACTCGGGGCGACTCCTGGGACATATCATCCTCACCGTAGAAATGGTTGACCAGAAAATAAAGGCCATTCCGGAATTCCCTGAAACCCTCTCGCTTTTCCTGAAGCATAACCTCCTCAGCCATCATGGAGAGTATGCCTTTGGCTCCCCCAAGCTACCCATGACCTTGGAGGCGCTTCTTCTTCACCAGATAGATGACCTGGACGCTAAGGTCAATGGATTTTTAGGTTGGATCGAAAAGGAAAAGGAGGATCCTTCCCGATGGACCTCTTACCATAAGCTTTTTGAACGCTTCATCTTCAAACCTGAGCCACAAGAAGGATAATTACGCCGTAGATAAGGAAATAAGGTTCGTGGAGTCGTACCGATGCAGAAGAGAATCTTAGGCAGGACAGGATGGCCTGTTTCCGTGATCGGGTTTGGAGCCATCAAACTGCCGCGGGTCGGGATGAAGGAATGTGGGGACCTTTTAAATCGAGCGCTCGATGCTGGCATCAACTTTATAGATACAGCGGACTGTTACGGCGACAGCGAGGAAAAAATCGGCCAGGCCCTTAAGCAGAGACGCCAGGAGTTTTATCTCGCTACCAAAGTGGATGAAAGAGACGGCCCGGGGGTCCGGAGAAAGCTGGAGCGATGCCTGCGCAGGTTGCGGACCGAATGGATCGACCTCCTCCTTTTCCACGACGTTCGCGGGCCGGAATACGAAAAAATATTCAATGCCGGTGGCCTGGAAGAGATGGAAAAGGCCCGGAGGGAAGGGAAGATCTCTCAGATCGGGATCAGCATTCATGGTTCTCTTTCCATGATGAAGCAGGCGGTGGAATCCAAAGTTTTCTCGGCTTTAATGGTGGCCTACAGTGCCATCGATGAGGATCGCTTGAGCGCCGACCTCCTGCCCACAGCCGCGGCCCAAGGGGTAGGCCTGATTGCCATGAAGCCCCTGGCCGGGGGAAGGTTAGCTCAGTTCCCAGCCAGAGGCTGGGACCCCCAATTCTTCAAGGGAGAATCGCCCGCCCAACTTGCCCTGCGCTATGTTCTTTCCAATCCTCATATCACCTGCGCCATCCCGGGCATGATGGCGCTCGATGAATTGGAAGAAAATATCGTTGTCGGCAGGAAGCCGCGGGAACTGTCGGCTGAGGAGATCCGGAAATTCATGGAGAAAGCCGGAGAGGCAGGAAAGGGTTTTTGCCGCAATTGCGGTTATTGCCTTCCATGTCCGGAGGGAATCCCCATTCCCGATGTTTTCCGCCATGAAAACTATTATCGCTATTATGGCCTAAAAGACTGGGCCCGGAGTCAGTATGGTTCATTATCAGTCAATGCCCAAGCCTGTTCTGATTGCCAGCAATGTCTGGATAAATGCCCTTATGGGGTTTCGATTCCTTCAAATTTAAAAAGCGCCCATAAAATCTTAAAAGGCGCTAAGATTAGGTGATTAAAAGATCCTTTTAATGGGTGCCCCCCTTCACTACCCCTTCTCTCCTAAACCCCCCATTCATGCCATAGCTTGAATGAGGTGAAATTTCAAATCCTTTCTTCCCGAGTAGGGTTAGGCTGAGGTTGGTAATATTAAGAATAAAAGAAAGATGTAATCGGAAATGAGCAAAATTGTAGCTCGAGTTAAAAGGAATAAGGTAAGCTTTCAACAGACTTTGAGCGCTGAGGAATGTAATCATAATTCCACAGTGTTGGCGTCAGATTTTCACCGGCTCGAGTTTTTTCGGCATGGGTTCGCACTGGTTCCGGACCCGGTGGACCGGAGTACTGGAGGCGCTCTTTTTCTGAAAGGCAACAAGAAAGAACGGGATCAAAGGTTCTGTTCCTGTACCGTTTCCAAGAGGCGGACTTGTGAACATATTCTCAAGTTAATTGCTTTGTATAAAACCTTCCAAAAGCAATACAGAGAACAAACTCCCGAAGAGGCTTTCCGGGCGAGTTTCTGGTACCGCCTGGCCACCATCCTGGCCGATGGATCCCAGGAAACGGCGGGATCCGCCCATCTTCAGTTTGTCGATCTGCAATCAAAGAGAATGATCCGGGTGGTTGACGCCGGGGGAAGAGAAAGGCTGCATTACTTTTCCCAGGCCTCCGATGCCATCCGCTTCATAGAGCGCATGCACCAGGTTACCGGGGAGCATGTGGTGCCCCACCGGAGCGATCTTTTGGGGAAGCTTGCTGCCCTCACGCTTACGAGTGAAGAACGGTACATGGCCCAGATGGGATTCAAAACGATCCGACAGGTCCTGGAAGAAAGTTTTTGGTACCGGCTCGCCTATCACTGCTTTCGTGAATTTGGAGACCGGGATAACACCTTTCACCCGACCATTGAGGAAACTTCCGGGGAGTTCACCCTAACCTTCAAGCATGGCGGAGGGGATGCCATTGGGCGTATGGTCATCCCCCGCCAGCGGGTCAAAAGTTTACTCTCGGCTTTCCGGGAAATCTTCCCGAATCAGCGTGAACTGGCGATCCATCCGGTTCCCCTGAAATCTTTATTTAAGATTTCCGCGAATAAAAAAATGGACCTGCAGATCAAACCGATCGTCCAAGTCCTTAAGGAAGATGGCGAGGCGAGGTTTTTTGCCAGAGAAGACCTGGAACGGTTCCGGTACGGAGATCTGATCTATATCAAAGATCTGGGTGTACTGGCCGAGCTGGAGCCTTCCGGGAAAATGCAGGAAAAATTTGCTAAGCCCACCCGAATGGTGCTCAAAAAATCCCAGGTCCCCAGCTTTTTGCAGGAATTTGGCCCAGAGCTTCGGGAAGGCGCCCACATTGTCGATGCCTCGGTCAGAAGCCTTAAGATCTACACCAATTTTGACAGGATGGAAATCACGCCCGCAGCCCTGCAGCGGGACTGGTGCTGGCTTTCCGTAAAATATGGATTCGGCAATTCGTCTATCTCCCTCGGGCAGATCCTTCAGGCCAGGAAAAAAGGGGAGCGTTTCTTATCCACTGCTGATGGATGGGTAGATTGTCAATCCCAGGTTTTTGAAAGCCTTGATCCGATCCTCGCCCAATTTCCCGGGAAGCAGCTCGCCCGGCAACCGGATCAAGTAAAGCTTTCCCGCATGGATCTTTTGCGCCTTCAGGCCTTCAGCCGCCAGCCCCTGGAAATAGTCGGTAAAAGCAAGACGGCCTTTTTGCTAAAAACTATGCTGGAGTTGAAGCCTGCCCGCCTCTTGCCAGCATTGGGAGGGTTGACCTCGCCCTTAAGATCCTACCAGAAGCTGGGAGTGGAATGGCTGCTCTTCTTGTTTGAAAACGGTTTGGGAGGCCTTCTCTGCGATGACATGGGCATGGGCAAGACCCACGAGGTAATGGGTCTTATGGTGGCGCTGCGGGAGAAGGGAAGATTGAAGAAACCTTTTCTGGTCGTCTGCCCAACAACGGTCCTGAGCCATTGGCAAGGTAAAATCTCCGTACATGCGCCGGCCTTGAAGGGGGCGGTCTTTCACGGTGGACAGCGCGATCTCGAAAAAACTCTTCGCGATAGCGATGTGCTAATCACTTCCTATGGTATCCTCCGCCGCGATATTGAACTGCTGAAGAAAATCCCTTTTCCCCTTGCCGTATTTGATGAAATACAAAACGTCAAAAATCCTCAGACTCTGGCCTATGAAGCCGCCAGAAACCTCCAGGCTACAGTAAAAATTGGTCTTACCGGAACACCTATTGAAAATAAGCTGGGAGAACTGAAGGCCCTTTTCGACTTGACAGTCCCCGGGTATCTGGGGACCGATGAAAAATTCAGCTCGCGATATGGCGAATCCATTGAACTGAACCCGGCCGGTGAGAGGCCAAAGGCCCTGGCCCGATTGATATCTCCATTCACTCTGCGCCGGCTGAAAAAGACCGTCCTGGAGGAGCTACCGGCAAAGATCGAAGACATTCGTACCTGCGCCCTCAGCGATGATCAAATCAAGTTATATCGGGATGCGATTTCTTCGAGGGGCAAAGAACTAGTCGAAGCCATTAAGCGGAGGGAAAAAGCAATACCGTACATGCATATCTTCGCCCTGCTTACCCTGCTCAAGCAAATTTGTAATCATCCTGCCCTGGTCGAAGGAAAGTTGGATGATTTCGAAAAATATCAATCCGGCAAATGGGAGCTCTTCAAAGAGCTAATCACTGAGTCGTTAGGAAGCGGGCAGAAGGTGGTTGTCTATAGTCAGTTCCTCGGGATGATTCAAATTATAGAGAACTTCTTGCAAGGATTGGGTATTGACTTTGTAACCCTAACCGGGGCGAGCCGGAAGCGGGGTGAAATCATCTCGCGCTTTAATGAAGACCCGGCATGCCGAATTTACGTGGGAAGTTTGAAGGCCGGAGGGACAGGAATCGATCTGGTAGCCGCATCGGTGGTCATTCATTATGACCGGTGGTGGAATGCCGCTAAAGAAGATCAGGCCACCGATCGAGTCCACAGGATCGGGCAGAGGCGGGGTGTGCAGGTCTTTAAACTGGTCACAGAGGGAACTTTGGAAGAAAAGATATCGGCCTTGATTGCGAGAAAGCGAAAATTAATGGACAATATTATCCGGGAAGATGATCCGGGTTTACTGAAATCTTTCTCCAGAGAAGAGCTGCTGGAAATGCTTTCAGCCCCCTCTTGATCTTTTCCGTTTTTGTCAGCTTAAATTTAAGATATTCCTGAATAAAAAACAATATATAATTGAAATCAGCATGATTGGCTATCGCCAAAGGTGTTGTAGTGAGAAAATTATTCAGCCCCAATAATAAGGAGGAAAAGCATGATCGAAGATTTTAAAAAATTTGTTATGCGGGGAAACGTAATAGATATGGCCGTTGGAATCATCATCGGCGCTGCCTTTGGTACGATCGTTAACTCCCTGGTCGCGGATGTCATCATGCCCCCCATTGGTCTGGTGCTGGGCAATGTTGATTTTTCCAATCTCTTCATCGTTCTGAAAGATGGGAAAGTGGCCTCTCCTTATGCTTCTTTGGCCAGCGCCAAGGCGGCCGGAGCAGTGACGGTCAACGTAGGGGTATTTGTGAATGCCATCATCAGTTTTCTCATCGTTGCCCTTGCCATGTTCACACTCATCCGCAGTATCAATAAATTGTACCGCCAGAAGGAAGCTCCTGCAGCTGAGCCAACAACGAAAGATTGTCCCTATTGTTTATCAACCATCCCCATTAAGGCGACTCGTTGCGGTCATTGCACATCGGAGTTAAAAGCATCCTAAAACAGGACATGGTGAATTGGAGCCAGGTTTTCACTTGAGGCCGTATAATGAATCGTTAACCGTGCAATGCCGAAGGGGCTAATTACCATGAACCCAATCCTGAAAATCATCCTTTTGTTTTTCCTCCTTTCCCTTTCTACGGCTTGCTTGGCTCAAACACCTGTTAAAGTCGGTCCAAGCCTCATTACGGACATTCCACTCCAGCGACTCGAACGTGAGATCACCCGGGCAGCGCAATCAGCAGGGGGAACGGTTGGGGTTAGCGCCATTCACATCGAATCCGGTCGGCGAATAGCATTCAATGCCAGTAAACGCTTTCCGATGGCCAGCACGTACAAGGTTCCCATTGCCGTTCAGCTTCTTACCCGAGTCGATCAAGGAAAGATCACGCTTGATCAGATGGTTGAGCTGAAACCCAATGATCTCCATCCCGGGGGCGGAGTCCTGACAACTCTATTCAATAAAGCCGGAGTGGTGCTTTCAGTCCGGAATCTTCTCGAACTGATGCTGCTTATTAGCGATAATAGCGCCACCGATCTGCTGTTACGCCTGGCCGGTGGCCCAGAAGCGGTCACGGCCCGCATGAGGGCTTTAGGCATCCGGGATATGGAGATTCATCGGCCTACGATAAATTTAATTGCTGACGCGGAGGGCTACAACTTACCACCAGAAACTGAATGGAAGCCGGAACTCTTTAAAAAACTCTATGAGGCGACGACACCCGAGTCCAGGAAAGCGGCAGCCGCGAAGTTTGAAGCGGATTCCCGCGATACCACAACGCCTGAGACCATGGCGGTATTGTTGGAACGGATTTACCGCGGGGATCTCCTGAAACGGGAAAGTGGAGCATTGCTCCTCGATATTATGGAGCGGTGTCGAACAGGGGAGGCCCGGCTCAAAGGCATCCTGCCCGCCGAAACCACCGTTGCGCACAAGACGGGTACGATTGGTGGAATAACCAATGACGTGGGGATTATTACGCTCCCAGATGATGCTGGACACATCGTTATTGCCGTCTTCGTGAAGTCCTCGGAAAAAGGGATTCCAGAACGAGAACGGGCGATTGCTCAGATTGCCCGGGCGGTGTATGACTTTTTCCTCTTCCAGCCATCAACGACGCCATTGGTTAAATAAGGTGGGAATTCCGGGGACATATTATTTCGATTGGCCTAACAATTAATCTCGGATGGGGATGGAGGTTGGTATGATTAATGTCAGTCCACAGACGATCTTAAGTTTGACCAGGAACTTTATGGAAAGCCGCATTTTGCTCACCGGCGCTGAGCTTGACCTTTTCACCCTTTTGGGTCCGGCTCCATTATCCGCTCAGGAAGTCGCCGGCAGAATTCACGCAGACCTTCGGCCCTTGACCATCCTCCTCGATGCGCTGGCGGCCATGGGTCTTCTGATCAAGCGGAAAGAAACCTACCAATCCTCCCCTTCCGTTTTCCTTTGCCTTGCGGCGGACTCTCCCGATTCCGTTCTGCCCATGGTTCTTCATATGGCCGACCTCTGGCGAAGATGGTCTCACCTGACTAGCGTCGTTCAAGGCGTGAGCCCTTCCGAGAAACCGGTGGCACTTTCTCAAGATGCTGAGCAACTTCAGGCCTTCATCGGGGCCATGCACGTGATTGCCTCCCCCTTGGCTCCGCGGGTCGTGGCCGCGGTCCTTCCCGGTTTAGCGAAGGCTCTGTTGGATGTGGGCGGAGGCTCGGGGACTTACACCTTGGCTTTCCTGCAGGCTGTTCCAGCAATGAAAGCCACTCTTTTTGACCGGCCTGCGGTCATTGAGATGGCCCGGCAACGTCTAAGCCACGCGGGGGTTCTAGGCCGGGTTACTCTGGTCGCCGGAGACTTTTACCGTGACGAACTACCTGCAGGTCATGACCTGGCTTTCATCTCGGCCATCATTCATCAAAACAGTCCGGAACAAAATCTTGACCTGTTTGCCAAGGTGTTTCAGTCTCTAAATCCAGGGGGCCGGGTGGTAATTCGGGATCACGTCATGGCCGAGGACCGGACCCGCCCGAGAGATGGGGCCATTTTCGCCGTGAATATGCTTCTGGGTACGACCGGCGGTAACACTTTTACTTTCGAGGAAATAAAAGCCGGCCTGAAAAAGGCAGGGTTCGTCCATATCCGGCTCTTCCAGGAGGGGGAGCATATGGATGCCCTGGTTGAAGCTTTTAAGCCATAAAGCCTATACCTTTTTCCACACGCCTCACGCCTTGCGCCTTGCGCCTTGCGTTTCTTTACCACCCATAAGGATGCCGCCAGTAAGGATGGTGGTGCCACCAAAAATAATAGGGGTCGTAGTACCAAGGGGGATAAATCGGCCGGTACTCTGGGCGCCGCTCCCACAGGTGAATCTCTTTGGCCCCAAGAACCGGGTAGACATATTGGCTAATCCCGAGGGGTAAAACTTCCTTTCCGGTCACTTCCCCGGCAACGGTTATCTCACGCCCTTCCTTGTAAATAGCGGGATCGAGAAAGCCGGCCTGCCGGATCAAAAAGCGTCCGAGTGAACGATCCAGATTGGTTGGCCTTTGCTGATAGTCCAATTCTGTCTGCCGGACCTTAATCAGCGTTTCCTGCTGCCTGTTGGAAGTCTCGACAATCACTCCCCCCCATAAAACGGTCTTTCCCGTGTAAGAATCCGGGTCTTTTTGGATATCCCGGAAGGTTAGGGTCTTGTCCACCTGGTGCATAATCTCTTTAGAGATAGGAGCACAAGAAATGATCAGCCCTGCCGCCAGAGAGATTAAAAGAAACCACCCCTTCATCTGAACACCCCTCCCACACCAATACCGAAGTGGAAGAACGGTCCGCTGCTGGTCTCGGGTTTCCAAAGGTGGGATTCCCGCGGAATCAGCACTGGGTAAGTGTAATCCATCTCCTTTAAAGGCATCACTTTTTTCCCTTGCACCTCTCCCAGAACCGTAATTTTCCGCTCTCCCGAATAGATAGCTGGGTCTCGAAAGTCCATAAAGTGGACGAGAAAACGTCCGTAGGACACATCCGTGTCTTCCGGCTTTTGTTGCGAGTTTAAAGGCTTTTGCAGGACCTCAACCCATGTTTCGCCTTCCTTTACCGTGGTGGAAACAATTTGTCCACCCAAAAGGGCTACCTTCTCTTTGTACCGATCTGGGTCTTTGAGTAATTTCTGGAAGGTGATCTCAGGGTCCAATTCTCTTAGTCCTTGTTTGGAGATAACGGGTGCACAAGCAGAAAGCAGCGCAACCACACTCATGATGAACCAAACCCGCTTTTTCATTTTTTTCTCCTGAACCACCAATTTTGCCCCCCCCCGCTACATTTCCTATTATATCAAGAATTATCCCCTTTTTAAGATAAAGTTACTTTTTCCTTGCCCCCCTTCACTTTTCAATAGGTTGATGAATTTACTTTGATTAACGGAGCCCGGATGGGAGGGTGATGAAAGAGGGGGCACCGGCGGGGAGGTGCTGCGCTGGGCCAAAAGGTGGTGGTTCTTCCATGACCTGGAGCTTTACTTCCGCCGTTGGAGCAAGGATATATGATTTTTGTGCTCTCTTTCTGCGAGGCAGAGTACTTTTCCAATTGACATGATTTTAGGGGTGTGTTAATAGATCAAAAAATAATGGCTCAGAACCCACTACATTTCTTACCCTAATATCCCCCACAGCTTTACTGGGGAAAAGAGAAACCCATGGCAAATCCTAAAAGTTTAAGAGAGGTCAAGGAAGAGGTATTAAGAGGGTTCAGGAAAGAATCTATGACGCGGACGTTTGGGGAGAAGATCTCGCATTCATGGGGGCACAAAATAGATTGCCTTTTTGGAAAATATTTTTAAATATTACCCCGAGTAGTAGGGAGGTCAATAAATACTTTGGAGGGATGATTCCATGGTGGAAAAAGATTACATAAAGGAATATGTGGAGCGAACTCCTGGATCAAAGAGACTTTTTGCCAGAGCCCAAAAAGTTATGCCGGGAGGTGTCAGCCATCGATTTCGTTTCATTCCCCCGTATCCTTTTTTTGTTAAAAGGGTAGATGGATCCAAAATATGGGATGTAGATGGCCACGAATATGTGGACTTGTGGATGGGGCACTTTGCCCTGATTTTGGGCCATAAGCCAGCGACTGTTCAAGAAGCTTTAAAAGAGGTCCTTGAGGTAGGGACCCATTGGGGGATCGTACACGAGTATGAAGTTCAGTTCGCTGAGCTCATTCAACAGACGGTTCCGTGTGCGGAAAAGATCATCTTCGGGGTTTCGGGCACAGAGGCCACCATGCATGCAGTGCGTCTGGCCAGGGGATTCACCAAGAAACGGATGATTCTTAAAGTAGCGGGTGGATGGCATGGAGCCAACAATGAACTTATTTGGGCGATTCGCGGCCCATATGAAAAACCAGAAAGTATGGGGGTTTTGCCGGAAATCGCTCAATACACCCAACCTATTATGTTCAATGACCTGGAATCAACCTTGAAGACGATTCACCGGTTGAAGGAAGATTTGGCCGCCGTCATCATTGAGCCAATTGTGGGCTCGGGAGGCTTGATCCCTGTGGACAAAGAATATCTGGAAATGTTAAGGCAAGAAACCAGCAAATTAGGAGCATTGCTTATCCTGGATGAGATCATTACGGGATATCGGATCGCTCTGGGCGGCGCCCAGGAAGTTTACGGGATTAAACCCGATATGGTAACGATGGGAAAGGTTTGCGGGGGTGGGGCCAACCTCGGAGTCATTGCTGGAAGAGGAGATATATTTTCTCTGTGCGATGCCACCATCAAACGACCCAAAGGAGAAAGTGTTATGGTGGGCGGGGGGACCTTTTCCTGCTCCCCTCTTTCTATGATTATGGGGTATAAAGTTGTCGGATACCTCAAAAAACATGCGCAAGAGGTCTATCCGAGAATCAGCCAACTCGGCCAGAAATTAAGAGAGGGAATGGCCGAGGCCTTTATCAAAAACGGGATCGTAGCTAAGACCACCGGTATGGGTTCCTTATGTGGCCTTTATTTTCCTTACGACCCTAAAACCATAGTTAAGAGCCCAAATCAGATGGATCAACTTACCGATTTGGAGAAAGTCGATTATGAGTTTCGAGTCCGCATGATTAACCATGGGGTTTTTGTAATGCATGGAGGGGGCGCTGTATCCTTCGCTCATACCGCAGAAGACATTGAAAGGGTCATTAAAGCCACCGAAGAAGTGGCGCGGGAGATGAAAAACGTTGTCCCATGAGTCTTTTTTCTGGGGCAGATAATTTCTCTGTGACCTCTGTGGTTAGATTTTGAAAATACTACCATCAATAAAACGAGGCAAGATATGAAGAAAGTTTTGTGGGAAACCCTCCGGCGATCCGAATTTGAGCGGGCGGTCAAGGAAGATGCGATCGTCATTATTCCGGTCGCCTCCATCGAGCAGCATGGGAATCACCTGCCTGTTAACACCGATACCAATTGCTGTTTTACCATTGCCCAACGGGCAGCCCAGGCCATCGATGAGTTCCCGGTGTTGGTATTACCTCCGATCTGGACAGGATACTCTCCTCATCACATGCCCCACCCGGGCAGCATTACGCTCAAATACCATACCTTCGTGGAACTTCTTACCCAGGTGGCGGTGAGCGTTCATGCCCATGGATTTAAGAAGATACTCTTCCTAAACGGTCATGCGGGGAACTCCCCTGTAATCGCTGCCATGCGCACCAAATTGGCTGCCGAAGAAGGGTTTTCTTCCTTAGGATACAATTATTGGGATTTGCCGTCCGTGGCGGAAGAAATAAAAAAAGTCAGCGTTTCTGACAAAGGTTTCATCGGGCATTCCGGGGAAATTGAAACTTCACTCCAACTTTATCTGCAGCCGGAACTGGTGCTTATGGATGTGGCCACTTGGGTTCCGGGCGTTTGGGGTGATCCGTCCACGGGGAATCCGGAGAAAGGGGAGCGAATTATCCAGGCTGCGGTCCATGCTCTGGTAAGGATCCTTCGCGATTATCAAAGCGGTGTTATTGAGGATCGGCTGAAATGGCGTAAAGAAATTTATTAATTCAAACCATTTACTCTCTTGACATTCCGCCACCTCACCTTGCCCCTCTCCCCCCTGGTGACGGTGTCGCAATTGCGGAATCGAGGGGGCGGGGGGGAGGGCATTCTCTCGGAATCATAAGGCAGTGGTTCTTCCATGGATCGAGGCGCACTGAAAACCACATATTTTCGATGCCCTCCGAATGCGCCGTCGCTTCCTCGTTCACGCCCTCCCGCCCGGATTATGACACAGTCTCCTGAGGCGGGGAGAGGGATGGGGTGAGGGGGAACGGGTTGAGATGCTAAAATAGAAAAAACACTGGAGGTAAATTTAATGCAGAAAAAGATTTGTGCGGTCCAATTCGGATGTGGCCCCATTGGTTGCGCGGTGGCCAAGTTAGCCCTGCAGCGACCCGATATTAAGCTGGTGGGGGCAGTGGATATAGACAAGGAGAAGGTAGGAAGAGACCTGGGGGAACTTATTGGGTTGGACAAGAAACTGGGGATCCGCATAACCGATGATGTAGATCGTCTCCTGGCTAAAAAAAAGGTGGACGTTGTATTCCATCAAACGAGTTCCTCCCTAAAAACCGTTGCCCCCCAACTGACCAAGCTCCTGAAATTCGGGGTGAACATCGTCTCCACCACTGAGGAGTTAGCCTATCCGTATCATAGCCATCCCCAGCTCGCAGCTGAAGTTGACAGGGTCGCCAAAGGCAACGGAGTCACCGTTTTAGGTACAGGGGTCAATCCCGGCTTCCTTATGGACAGCTGGGTTTTGTTCATGACGGCTGTCTGTCAGGAGGTGAAAAGGGTGAAAGCCATAAGAATCCAGGATGCCGGCAGCCGTCGTCTTCCTTTTCAAAAAAAGATCGGTGCTGGCTGTACTCCAGAGGAATTCCAAAAATTAGTGGATAATGGAACCCTGAGGCACGTGGGAATTACCGAATCTATATCTATGATTGCCGCCGGCTTAGGTTGGAAACTCGATGATATTACCGAAACCATCGAGCCAGTGATAGCTAAGAAACGGGTAAAGAGCCAGTATATCACCGTTGAATCAGGACAAGCTGCAGGGGTTCGGCAGTTGGGCCATGGATTAAGAGGAAAGGAAGAAATCATTACTTTAGAATTTGAGGCTTCTTTAGGGGCTCCAGAGTCCTACGATGCCATATATATATCCGGCACTCCTAATATGGAAGTAGTAATCAAAGGAGGCACCCACGGGGATATAGCCACGGCCGCAATTACTGTCAATTCTGCCCGCCGCGTCGTCGAGGCTCCACCCGGACTCATCACCATGAAAGACCTGCCGATTGTAATATGTACCCCCTAAAAAGGGTATCGCCGATGATTGCGTTATGGTATCCAGGTTATTGGGCGGGTAAAGGTTAAAGGGGACGTTTACTGGTGTATTTTCAATTAGTTAGCCACCGGCTTGAGCCCGCGCTTGTAGATAATAGCCGTGGCTACCGCGCCCAGACCCATCAGCCCCAAAGAAGAGAACGCCCAGCCCCAATGGACGTAGAGTCGGCCGATGGTGCCAGGGTTGGTCCAATCGAGAACCAGCCCGAAAACCAGCGGTGCCACTGCCCCTGCGCCAAACCCCAAAAGCGATCTTATACCAAAGGCTGCGCCCAAGTAAGCTGGATCTGCTGCTTCGGACAAGGCAGCAGAAAGGACCGGTGAGTCGCCAAGGGCAGAAAAGGCGTACAAAGCACCCAATGCAATCGTAATCATGAACGGCCAACTGTAAGTCCAGCCAAAAAGGAAGGAGCATAAGGTGCTAATTCCGGACAAACCCAAAAGCACTGTCGCCCGCCCCCAACGATCGGACAAAAGGCCCATGGAAAAAGAGGCCAACATACCTGTGAAGTGGAAGAAGGCCGTGACATAGGAGCCCAAGCCGGCTGCTTTTAAGACTTCCCCGCCGAAACAAGCGGCGAGGAAAGCCGGGGTCCAAGTCCACATACCCAGGAGCTCCCAATTATGAAAACAGTACCCGGCGATCACCAAGATGGCTGGCTTATTCCCCAATAGATCCCGGGTAAAACCTTTCTTGGCTTGGCGCTTGACAACGGTGTTCTTGGTCCGCCAAAGGGTGAGACAGGCTATCGTCGCTCCAATTGGTGCGCCCAGGCAAGTTAGAAAAAAGGAGAGTTTATAACCTCCCAGGGGCAGGGCGAGTCCGCTAATCAAAAGTGACATGGCGTAGCCAGCCGAGGTGCTGGCAATAAAAAAGCCCATGGCCATGCCCCGCCTGGCGATGACGTAACGCTCAGCGAGGAGCATCAGTCCAGTAGTGTAGGAGCCGCCCAAGGCAAATCCCACCAAGGCATAGAGAATGAGACCCGAATAATAATCGCGGGCAAAGAGCGCAAAGGCTAACGCGGAGAGTCCGCCAGCAATCATCGACCCCAAAAAGACTCTTTTCGCTCCCCACAAATCGGCTAAACTGGAGAAAACTACCAGGGATATGGCGTAGGCCATTTGGTTAGCGCTGGAAATGGAGCCGCCTGTCGCGGCGGACATGTGCCATTCTTGTTGGAGCACTGGCAGGGCTGCGGCATAAGTAATTAACACTAGGCCTGTGCCCGCCCGAGCAAGGCAAATGCCAATTAACCACAAGTCTATCTTATTAGACAACCTCATTTACTTTCTCCATGAGTAAAGGCCCTTTTAAAAATCACGAATAGTCTTTGTTTTCGTACCAAGCCCTTCAGACGGTTCAGAAATTCCACATTTTTTCCATTCCAGAATTGATGACTCCACCTGATCGTGCATGGCGTCATACCGAATATTCTCCGGAAACAAGGCCAGGGCCAGGGAGGTCTCGAACTCCCGCCGGGTCAACTTGGCCAACATGACTTCCTGATTGGGCATAATATTCTTTCCTGAAGACCATGATCCTTCAAGAGGCCGATC
>JAURYC010000088.1 GCA_030654105.1 Deltaproteobacteria bacterium | reverse complement strand
AACCTATCCTTTTTTATTTCAACCTACTAAATTCGAAAGAAAAAAGCAACATTTTCAAAAAGATTGATCCTCGTATGCCGATGAGGAATAGGTGCCCGCCTCCACTTTTATTTTCGAGTCCATGGAGGCAGGAAAATGCTTCGTTTGGCCAATGAGGCAGTGGTTCGTTCCTATTCCGGAGCTTAACTTCTGCCGTTGCCGTAAGCGGAAAGATCCTTTTCAGCTTTCTTTTAGCGGAAATAAAGAGGGAGGTTGTGGGCAAGATATTTCCCGCCGATTGGCCGGCACTCAGCATCTCCCTGCCTCCTTCTCACTAATCTTTATGAATTTACAACTGAAGATACAAAGGGTGGGATGGCAAGATGAGGAATATGGTTGAGTTTCAATATTCTTGTGGTATTCTAAAAAATGATTTTCCGAGAGGGGTGATTTTTTATGGCAGAAGAAGAGAGGGAGGAAGAAATTAGCTTTGCCGATCTTTTTGAAAGCAGCACTCAGACCCTGGGTCAGAGGTTTGCTCCTGGAGATACCGTATCCGGGATCGTGGTGAAAATGGGCAAGGAAACAGTATTTGTTGATTTGGGGGGTAAAAGTGAAGGAATCGCCGATGTTGAAGAATTTCGGGACAAAGACGGAAACCTGAGCGTTAAAGAGGGAGATCGAGTAGAACTGAGGGTGACATCCTTTCGCGGGGGGATTCATCTCAGTAAGGCAATGAAAGTTCATGGTGCCCAGGCCATCCCCCTACTACGGGAGGCCCAAAGAAATCAAATTCCGGTGGAGGGAAGAGTTGCGGCCGTTAACAAGGGAGGCTTTGAAATAGAAATTTCTGGGATGCGGGCCTTTTGTCCCGTGAGCCAGATTGGCCTCCAGTATTGCGAAAAACCTGAAGAGCATGTCGGGGCCAGATACCAGTTCCGAGTTTTGGAACTGGATGAGAGGGGAAAGAATATTATCCTATCCCGGCGCGCGCTCCTTCAGGAGGAACGGGACAAAAAGGCTAAAGAGACGATGGCCTTCCTCAAACCTGACCTTGAACTCGAAGGAAAAGTTACAAGGTTGGCTGACTTTGGCGCCTTTGTGGACATCGGAGGGATTGAAGGGATGATTCATGTCTCTGAGCTAACCCATGCCAGGGTCAACCATCCTTCTGAGATCCTTGAACCGGGCCAGATGATCAAGGTAAAGATTCTGAAAATTGAGCCAGAGAAAAATGGCCGCCAAAAAATTGCCCTTTCGTTGAAAGCTTTGGAGCCTGGTGCCTGGGAGAAGGGTATTGAAATCAAAGAAGGGGATGTGATTTCCGGGAAAGTCTCCAGGTTGGCTGATTATGGAGCGTTTGTAGAATTAGCCCCGGGTTTGGATGGCCTGGTTCATGTTTCTGAAATAAGCTATCAACGCGTTCCCCATCCGAGTCGCCTTCTTAAAGAAGGGGACCCGGTGGATGTTCTGGTTCTGAAAATAGACCAAGAAAAACGCCGAATATCCCTTTCCATTAAAGATGCGGCCATCAAGCAACGGATGGCCGAACAGGCAGGGGAAGTACGTCTGGAAGTCGGGCAGGTCCTCAAAGGGATCGTAGAGGATCAGAAACCCTATGGACTTTTCGTAAAACTTCCGCAGATCGGTATGGATATTCGGGGCCTGCTCCCCATGGAGGAATTAATTCACTCCGGAAAAGGAGATGTAAAAAAGAAGATCCCCAAAGGGAAAGAGATTCAAGTGGAGATCGTTGCCATAGATGAAAAAGGAAGGATCCAACTTTCCCAGAAGGTGATGAAGGAAAAAGAAGACCGGGAAGAATTCGAGAAGTTTCTCAAAGAAGAAGAGAAGACCGGGAAGCTCGGCACCCTGGGGGAGATTTTCACGAAGCTGAAGAAGTGAATCTTTGTTGTCCGGGACAAATTCCTAAAGGAGGAATTCCGGAATCGGCTGATCGGTTTACCTTTATATTATGCGGGACAATTCTTGTTGGCCTTTTCCCCCGGGCTTTTAGGGTGAAGCGGAAAAGTTTTTTCTCCAGTATTCATACATCCGGAAGAGGATCTGGGCGATTTCATCCAGACGCTGATGGATGCGGATTCCCTCCCTTTGCAGGTCGAAAATAGCCTGGCTCTCCCATTGGGATAGGCAACATCCCAGGATAACCGGTTTGCCGATCTCCTGCTGGAGTCCGTTGTAGCTGCGCATGATTTGTTCTTCCAGACCCAGGAAAAGTTTCCTCCCCGGAGGGGTTTCGTCCCGGATAAAACCCGGCCGGCCGAACCCATGGAGAATGAGGGCATCTATTTCATCTGAAGAAAGGATCGCTCTACCCATGGCAAGGAGGGAATGAACTGAAAACGCCGAAACTCCTGCTGCCCCAATGTCCACGGGATTTCTCGTAGAGGCCCGGAGCGGCATGCCCAAAGACTTCAGAGTTGTTTGAGTGGTTGCGCTCAACTCTGGAACGATCAACCCTTCTTCTTCGAGACGATCCGCAAGAGCTACGCCCCACGACCCTCCCATCGTTACAATGGCCACCCGTTTTCCCCTCATGGGGGGGCGCTCAATTAAGGCGTGCCCCAAAGGGAGAAGAAGTTCCATGGTAGGGGAGAGAATGACATTTACCTGATCCAAGGCTCCGCGATAGAGCTCTTTCCAACCGGCGATGGCTCCCGTGTGGCTATGGGCGGCGCGAGTGCCCCCCTCTGTGCGACCCGCTTTGTGGATGATGATGGGCTTTTCGCGGGGTACTCGGCGAGCAATCTCCATGAAACGCCTCCCATCGCGCAGCGTTTCGAGATACATTAAAATTCCTTTCACCTGGGGATCTCGGCTAAAGTGATCTAAAAAGTCAGTCACCTGCAGATCACACTCGTTCCCGGTGTGGATGAACTTGCCCACGCCCATCCCGCGGGCAGATCCCCAAGCCAAAAGATCGTAAATGGCATACCCTCCCTGGCAGACCGCCGCCAGGGGGGTGGGGAAAAGATGTTCGGCGGAGGAAGCGGAGGCGTTGAATCTGGCAGGCAAGTTAAAAGTGCCGCTTACATTGGGACCGAGAATCCGCATCCCATAGGCTCGAGCCATTTGGGCCATGGCCTCCTCCCGAGCTCTTCCCCCCTCTACCGCTTCCCCAAATCCGGCTGTGATGATGGTAATCCCTTTGACCCCCTTTGTTCCACAGTCATGGATCGTTTCTTCCACTGAATCTTCCGGGATGGTAAACACCGCCAGTTCAACGGAGTCAGGAATGGACCTCACGTCCGGGAAGGCCTGGAGGCCGTACACATTGGCGGAACGGCGATTCACGGGATAAATCTTCCCCGGATATTTCCAGGCCAGCAGGTTTTCCATAATAAAGGATCCCCACGATCCAGGCCTCTCCGTGGCCCCGATCACCGCGACACTCTCAGGTTCGATAAAAACATTTAAGTCACTTTTCAATTTGCCCTTCTTTCTTTTTCTCAGTTAAAGCCGCTTGGTGAATCAACTCTTCCGGGCCCTTTCAGGGAGGCTTTTGAAGTTCAGGAGGGATGTTTTTGTTAAGACCGGGGGCGCGCCCGGACTTTCCGTGGGGCAGCCAGCCAGATGGCCACACAGGCCACGGCGAACGAAACAATAGCTGCCAAGAAAGCGAGCAGGTAATTCCCGATGAGTTCGAAAAGCCATCCTCCCAGCCAGGCACCTATGGCGCCCCCCAAAGCGAATCCAACCCAGATTGCTCCGATGGTAAATCCCACCTTGGGCCCCTGGAAAATGTCCGTGACCGAAGCGGCAATGGTGGGGGCGCTGAGCCCGTTGGCCGCGCCAAGGGTTATGGCATAGTAATAGAGCATCCAGGGATGGGAGGCATCTTGAATGAGAGCCAATACGACAATTCCAGAAATGCCAATCACCGCACCGATGGTTATAGTAATTTCCCGTCCAATCCGGTCGGAGATCAGGCC
>JAURYC010000087.1 GCA_030654105.1 Deltaproteobacteria bacterium | reverse complement strand
GTTAGGGGTCTGCACCTCGGCAATCGCCAAGGCAATTCGAAAAAAAGAGGGGGAGGACCAAAGGTGTTAATTTTCCACTACGTCCCCCAATCCAGAGGGGAGGTTTCGCCGAAGGTTTCGTGGTCAATGAGGTACTCTTTCACAACAACAAGAAGGCTAAATTCCATTTCAAGGAGGGGAAAAATGATCAAGCGAGTCATCTTCAGCATGCTGTTGGTTGTTGGTTCCGTTTGGGGAGCGGGTTGGGTCGGCGCGCAGACCTTGGATTACCCCACCAAGCCGATTATTCTCCAGGTGCCCTGGCCGGCGGGCGGGTCCACGGATCTGGGAGCCCGTATCATCGCGGCGATTGCGGAAAAGAAAATGGGGCAGCCGATCGTCGTGACGAATCGAGTGGGAGCAGGCTCGCAGATTGGCTTGACCGAAACAGCCCGACAGAAACCGGACGGCTATTTTCTAGGTTTCGCCAGTCTGCCGGCGCTGAACACCATCATTCTGGACCCGGAACGGAAGGCGGCCTTTGACCTGAATTCCCTGGTTTTCATCATCAATCAGGTAATCGATCCCGGGATCATCTGGGCCAAGGGCGACAGTCCGTACAAGACCTTGAAAGACCTGCTCGATGACGCCCGGAAGCGGCCCGGCCAAATCCGGGCCGCTACAACGGGTATTCTCGGCGATGACCATCTGGCCATCCTGATGATGGAAGAAGCGGCCAAGGTGAAATTTCGGATCGTCCATTTTGACGGGGGTGCTCATGTGTTCACCGCGGTGTTGGGGGGGCAGGTGGACGTGGCCTTTGGCAATATCGGAGACATTGCCGCCAAGGCCAAGGGGACACCGCTTCGCGTCCTGGTCGTCATGGACCCCGAAAAATCGAAGTTTATGCCCGATGTTCCTACGTCTGCCGAGCTGGGCTTCCCCATGATCATTTCTTCCTCCTCTCGCGGTGTGCTCGGCCCCAGAGGTATTCCGCAGCCCATTCTGAAGAAGATTCAAGCTGTCTTCTTGGAGGCCATGAAGGACCCGGAGCATGTGGATAAGATGGACAAAACAGGATTGGCCGTCAAACCCCTCGTGGGCGAAGAATACATGAAATATGTTCTTGACCTCCAGCAGCGGGTAGCTCCCCTGATGGAAATCGCCCGCAAGAGCAAGTGAAAGGAAAGTAGTCATTTCCCGAGGGTGGGGGGGATGAAGTTCCTTAGGGACCCAAGGGCGTGGCAATCTCATTCTATTTTGGGATTGCTTCATCCCGCTTCAGTGAAAAGCTTACAGGATTATCTTTTTTTTCCACTCTTGAGCTTTGCGGAGGATTTCATTTTCGTCGAGGGTTAGCAGTTTCCGATCCCGCATGATAATTCTGCCGTCGATGATCACATCGCGCACATCCGCACCCGTGGCCGAATAGACCAGATGCGAAGTGATGTTGTAGATAGGCTGGAGATGAGGGCGATTTAAATCCAGGATGATAATATCCGCTTTTTTGCCCACTTCTAGAGAACCGATCTCCTTGTCCAGACCCAAAACCTTTGCCCCGCCCAGAGTGGCCATGTGCAGGACCACATCGGATGGCATCACCGTGGGGTCCAGCCGGTGCACTTTGTGCAGCTTGGCCGCCGAGTCCATTTCCTGAAAGAGGTCCAGGTTGTTGTTGCTGGCGCAGCCATCCGTCCCCAGTCCCACCGTAACTCCTTTGGCCAGGAGTTCCGGGATAGGAGCAACCCCGGAAGCCAGCTTCATGTTGGATTCGGGGTTATGGACGACCTTTACTCCCCGGCGGGCCAGGAGGTCCATTTCGGCTTCGGTCAGCCAGACGCAGTGGCAGGCGATCAGGGATGGGGATAAAAGTCCTAAACTTTCCATATGATTTACTGGTCTTTTGCCATATTTTTGAGAAATTTCTTCAACTTCGCTGCGGGTCTCGGCCAGATGGATGATCATGGGAACTCCATACCGATCCGCCAAATCCTGACACTGCCCCAAAAGCCCGGGAGAAGAGGTGTACACAGAATGGGGGAACAGGGCAGGATGAATGAGGGAAGAGGTACTGTAGTGCTGGAGGAAATCTTCAGCCTTCTTTAAGGATTCGGCCGGGGAAGGAGAGTCCGGAGTGGGAAAATCCAGAATTCCTTGGCCCAAGATTGCCCGCAGTCCAGCCTGTTGCACTGCCCGGGCTACCTGTTCTTCGAAAAAATATCCGTCGGCAAAAGTGGTAGTTCCAGAGCGAATCATTTCCGCGCAGGCCAGGAGCGTTCCCCAGTAGACGAAATCTGAATCCACCCATCTTCCTTCGGCAGGAAAGATATGTTCTTCCAGCCAGACTTTTAACGGAAGGTCATCGGCCAGCCCCCGGAAGAGGGCCATAGCGGCGTGGGTGTGGGCGTTCACCAGTCCAGGCATGACCAGGCAGTCTCGGCCGTCAAGATATAAGCCGGCAGGAATGGAAGGGGCTTCCCCGTGACCTATCTCCATGATTCGGCTTTCTTTTATTGCCAGCCAGCCTTGGGGGATGAAATGAAAGGAATTTGGAAATGGAAGGAGGCTTGTGTCCTTGATGAGAATATCGGCCGGAGTACCTTGATTCAATGAGAAACCCTTTGCAGGATCTTTCCCTTGATTTCTTGCATTTTTTTGATGATATTTTCTTCGTCGAGGGTGAGGAGTTTGCGGTCTTGCATGATCAGTTGGCCGTCGATGATCACATCGCGCACATCCGCACCCGTGGCCGAATAGACCAGCTGCGAAGTGATGTTGTAAATGGGCTGGAGATGAGGGCGATTTAAATCCAGGATGATAATATCCGCTTTTTTGCCCACTTCTAGAGAACCGATCTCCTTGTCCAGACCCAAAACCTTTGCCCCGCCCAGAGTGGCCATGTGCAGGACCACATC
>JAURYC010000086.1 GCA_030654105.1 Deltaproteobacteria bacterium | reverse complement strand
CTGGATGGCCCTATCCTCGCCTGGAACATTGGATCATGTTGAATCGAGTGCGAGCCATAGAAAACACGGCATTTTTGGTTTCCAGTAATTGTGTGGGAATCAATCATGGGGCTCAATTTTGTGGTCACAGCATGATGATAGATCCTTGGGGAGTCATTCTGACCAGCGGCGGAGATGAGGAGTGTCTTTTAAAGGCGGAAATCGATATGCGCCAGGTGTCGGCCATTAGGGGAAAATTTCCAGCCGTGAGTGATCGGATTCTGTAAAGACAAATGATTCTCAATCCGGGAAGCAATCTACAGGGAACGGCCGCAGAAGTTGTAACCACGGGCTGCCTGGGATGCCCAATCCAGCGGCAGGGAGGAGAAATCATGGCTGATGTATTTGAGTGGATGGATGAATGGGGCCCGGAGAAAATCATCGTGGTCCATGATACGAAGACGGGGATGAAAGGGATGTTGGTGATCGATAATACCGCCCGGGGGCCGGGAAAGGGCGGGTGCCGTATGGACGCGAATATGACCCTGTTGGACTGCTTCCGCTTAGCCCGGACCATGACCTGGAAGTGGGCGATGGCCGATATTTTCCTCGGGGGCGCCAAGGCGGGGATCCGGAATGATCCCCAATCTCCTCATAAAGAGGAGATCATCCGGGCCTACGTGAAAAAGATCCGCAAGTTCTTGCCGGACGAATACGTTTTCGGCAACGACATGGGTTTCGCGGAGAAGGATGGAGCCATTGCCCTGGATGAGATGGAAGATATGAAGGCAGCCGTGGGGACGCCGGCGGAACTGGGGGGATTGCCTTATGATGAGCTGGGGATCACCGGCTACGGAGTGGTGGAAGCGGCGGAGTGTGCGGCGCCCTACCGGAATATTGAATTGAGTAAAGCGACGGTAGCAATTCAGGGTTTTGGGGCGGTAGGGGCCTTTAGTGCCAAGTTTATCAAGGAGAAAGGGGCGAAAGTTGTGGCGATCTCTTCCGTAGAGGGGGCGCTTTACAATGCGAAGGGGTTGGAAGTGGACAAGCTTTTGTCCCTCAAGGAGAAGTGGGGGGACAAGGCTGTTTTGAAATATAGCCAAGGCCAACAGATTCCTTTGGGCAAAGAATTAGAGGTGGAGGCAGACATATTGATTCCGGCAGCGACGGGAGACCAGATTACCGAAAAAAACATGAAAAATGTGAAGGCCAAAATGATTGTGGAAGGAGCGAATTTTCCTACCTCGGATGCGGCGCAGAAGTACTTCCATGAAAAGGGAATTTTGGTATTGCCGGATTTTGTGGCCAATGCCGGTGCAGTGATAAGTACCGGGAAGGCTATGGACAACCGGTATTCCTGCGACATCCTCGAGACCCAGGAAGTGTACGACACGGTAAAGCGAAAAATGTGGAAGAACGTGGGTATGGTATTGGATGAATCCAAGAGAAGCAAGTGGTTGCCGCGGGTGGTGGCCCTGGCCATCTCCCAGGAGCGAGTAAGGAAGGCGATGGAGCTTCGGGGAAGGATTCCTTCCAGGAGAAAAGGATAAAAGGAGGGGCCGGAATGGAACTGATTACCGATCTGAAAGCAATCCGGAAGGAGATGGGACTTCGCCGGGAAGGTAGTTCTCTATGGGGGGAGGGCTTCTGGGTCTCTATGCCCGGGGAAAAGCTTATCTCCTCAGCCCGATTCCTTGACGAGGTCTTTAAGAGGTAGGGGCGTTTGCCACTTTGCCCTTGGCAGAACCAAAAAGGAAGGGATGGGCACGGAAACCAGGGTTGTTTTGGGGGAGGATTTATGAAAGTCAAGGTTCACTTGAAAGTGAACGGATTAGCCTATGAGATTGAAGTCGAACCTCGCCGCACCCTCCTGGAGGTAATCCGGGAAGACCTGGAGCTTACGGGAACGAAGGAGGGCTGCGGCCTGGGGGAGTGCGGGACCTGTACGGTTTTGCTTGACGGGAAGCCTATCAAATCCTGTATTACCTTGGCCGTTCAAGCCAACGGGCGTGAGGTGACCACCATTGAAGGATTAGAAAAATCCGACGGGACCCTTCATCCGATCCAGCAAGCTTTTATCGATCACGGGGCCATCCAGTGCGGATTTTGTACACCTGGAATGGTTCTTTCAGCTAAAGCCCTCTTGGAGGAGAATCCCCGGCCTACGGAGATAGAAGTCAGACAGGCGATCGCGGGAAACCTCTGCCGCTGCACGGGGTACCAGAAGATTGTGGAGGCCATTCTGTCCGTAAGCAGCAAAGGGCAAAGAGCATAGAGCAAGGAGCATGGAGCGCTGTATTTGAGGTGGGGATTAAACCTTTCGCTTACTTTGAACCTGCAACCCTGGAAGAAGTCCTGGATCTCCTCCACCAATATGGGGAGCGAGCCAAGGTTTTGGCTGGAGGTACAGACTTGGTCGTCCAGATGAAACAGAAAAAGGTAACCCCTGAAGTGGTCATCAGCCTGGGCCGGCTTCAGGAGCTGAATTTCATCAAAGTCGATTCGGAGATCCGGATGGGCCCTCTGACCCCGTTGAGCCGGATCGCCACGCACCCTGCCTTCTCCGGTCGGCTTGCCCTCTTGCGTGAAGCAGCCCTGGCGGTGGCGGACGTACAAATCCGGAATGTAGCCACGCTGGGGGGAAATATTGCCAATGCCTCCCCTTCGGCCGATATGCCTCCTGCCCTCCTGACCCTGGGAGCGAAAGTGAAGCTGCGAAAGAAAGGCCGGGAGAGGGTTGTGGGGCTGGATGAATTCTGCGTGGGTCCTTTTTGCACCCATCGGGAGGGAGAGGAACTGATCGTGGGGATCGCGGTCTCTCCCATTCCCCAAGGAAGCGGGGCCTATGTCTGGGTGCCCAAGCGCACGGCGGTGGATGAAACCCTGGTGGGAGTAAGCGTTTGGCTTCTTGGGGACCCGGTTCAGAAAACATGTTTGGGCGCAGCGGTGGCTCTGAGTTCAGTGGCCCCCGTTCCCCTCCGATGTAAAAAGACCGAATCCTTTCTCCAAGGAAAAATTTTAAATCGGGAAACCTTCCGCCAGGCCGGAGAGGTCGCCGCCGCAGAGGCGTCTCCCAGGTCCCGGGCTGATTATCGGAGAACCCTTGTTTCCATCCTCACGGAAGAAGCCTTGGAGGAAGCATGGAGAAGATCCCCATCATGAGCAATAAAGAGAGAAAATTAGAATCGATTGGACAATCCCCCGTCCGGCTGGATGCCCGGGAGAAGGTGACCGGCAGGACTCTATATGCCGTGGATTTGAAAATGGCCGGAATGCTTTACGCCAAGGTGTTGCGCAGCCCCCATCCTCATGCCCGCATCCTGCACATCGATGCGACCAAAGCCCGGAGCCTGCCGGGCGTTGTAGCCGTGGTGACCGGGAAGGATTTTCCCGGCTCCTTGGGAGCCACGGTGCAGGACCAGAGTTTTCTGGCCGGGGATAAGGTGCGTTTCGTGGGGGATGCGGTGGCCGCCGTTGCTGCTGTCAATCTGGATACGGCAGAAGAGGCTCTCTCGTTGATCCACGTGGAATACGAACTGTTACCCGCGCTCTTCGACCCCGTGGAAGCCATGAAATCGAGGGAGGTCTTGATTCATGAAAATCTCTCTCAATATGCTGTGGCTCCAGGAATTTTCCCCGTTCCCGGGACCAATATCTGCAACCACTTCAAGTTGCGCAAGGGGGACCCGGAGCGAGGCTTTAAGGAATCCGATCTCGTGCTGGAAGATACCTACAGGTCTCACATGGTGCAGCATGCCCACTTGGAAACGCACGCTGCCATCGCCCAGGTGGATTCTTCCGGAAAGATTCTGATTTGGTCGAACACGCAGACCCCCTATTTTAACCGCAAAGCTCTGGCCAAAAGTCTGAACCTTCCTTTGAACCAAGTTCGAGTCATGGTCACCACCCTCGGCGGCGGATTTGGAGGGAAAAGTTATCTAAAAGCCGAGCCCATCTGCGTGGCCTTGGCTCTGAAGAGCAAGGGTCGACCGGTGAAATTGGTTTTCACCCGGGAGGAGGAATTTGGAGTGGCGCCGGTGCGCCATCCCACCATCATCCGCTGTAAGACGGGGATGAAGAAGGACGGCACCTGGTTGGCTCAGGAGACCGAGCTCATCTTCGATACGGGCGCTTACGCCGACATCGGCCCGCGGGTTTGCCGCAATGCCGGGTTCTCGGCAGCGGGTCCTTATCAGGTTCCCAACGTGCGGATCGATTCTTATTGCGTCTACACCAATCACCCTATCGGCGGGGCTTTTCGTGGTTTTGGAATTCCCCAGGTGTCTTGGGCGATTGAATCCCACCTGGATGTGATGGCCGAGAAGCTGGGCCTCGATCCGGTCGAGGTGCGTTTGAAGAATGCCGTGGAGGAAGGATCGCTCTCAGTGACCGGCCAGGTGCTCCATAGCGTGGGGTTGAAGGAGACCCTCCGCCAGGCTGCGGAGAAGATCGGTTGGAGGAAAGCTTCGGGGCCCTACCGAGGCAAAGGGATTGCCTGTATGCACAAATCTACGGTTACCCCTTCCTCTTCAGCGGCTTTTGTGAAACTGAACGAGGATGCTTCCGTCACCTTGTTGTGCAGTGCGGTAGAGATGGGGCAGGGGTCCTCAACGATCCTCGCCCAGATTGCCTCGGAAGAGTTGGGCATTCCGGTGGAAAAGATCTCAATGGTCCGTCCGGATACCGATGTGACGCCCTACGACATGGCCTCGGTCTCCAGCCGTTCTACTTTTTTTGTAGGGAATGCCGTTCGCCGGGCGGCAGCCGATGCCCGGGAGCAGCTTCTCCAAATCGCCGCCGAGATCCTGGAAGCGAATCCCCAAGACCTGGTGATCGAGGCGGGCAAGGTCATGGTTCGCGGCGTACCCGAAAAAGCCATCCCCATTGCCGAACTCCCCCTGGGAGAGGCCTTCTATGTGGGCGCCAAGGGTCGAGGAAGGGGCAGGCCAGTTCTGGGCCGCGGGTCTTTCACGGTGGAGGATGCAACTCCCCTGGACCGGGAGACAGGCCAGGGGAAGAACCCCAGTGCCTTCTGGATGTATGCCACCCAGGCGGCGGAAGTTGAGGTAGACCCGCGCTCAGGTCGGGTAAAGGTTTTGCGGATTTCCTCAGCCCATGACGTGGGAAAATCGATCCATCCCGTAGCGATTGAGGGACAGATCCAGGGCGCCCTGGTCATGGGGGTGGGGACGGCCCTTTGGGAAGAGATGGAATTAGAAAAGGGGAGAGTGAAGAACCCTAGCTTTGCCGAATATAAACTCCCTTCAGCCCTGGATGCCCCGGAGATGATTCCCATCATCGTGGAAGAACTTCATGCGCAAGGCCCTTATGGGGCTAAAGGATTGGGAGAACCGGCCCTCGCCCCAACGGCGGCGGCCATCGCCAACGCGATCTATGCCGCCGTAGGAGTTAGGGTCAAAGATCTCCCCATAACTCCAGAGAAGATTCTTGAGGGGCTGAGGAAGAAGGAAAATAGATGAAGAAAAGGGATGCCCAGATTTTGAAAAGTTTAGCCGATCTACTCCTTTCCTCTGCAATGTCCAACCCAGCGGCGTTCATCCCGTGAAACGCCTGGACGATGCGGGTGGAATCCCTGCCGTGATGAAAGAACTTTCTCCCCTGTTAAACCTGAACACGCTAACCATCACGGGGAAGACCTTGCGGGAAAATTTGCAATCGGCGCGAGTTTTAGATCGGGAAGTGATTCGGCCCCTTGGGGACCCTGTGCATGCTGAGGGGGGAATGGCCATTCTCCGGGGCAGCTTGGCTCCCCAGAGCGCTATCGTCAAGCATGTGGCTGTATTGCCGGAGATGATGGTTCATCAGGGTCCAGCCCGGGTCTTCGATTCCGAGGAGACGGCCGGCGAAGCCATTCTTCAGGGTAAAATCTTCCCGGGGGATGTGATTGTCGTTCGCTACGCCGGCCCCAAAGGCGGGCCAGGAATGCCCTGCCTTTACGGGTCCCTGTGGCTGCTCAAGAGCAAGGGGTTGGAGACAAGCGTGGCCCTGATTACGGACGGGAGGCTTTCGGGGACGATCCGGGGAGCAGCGATTGGCCATGTTTCTCCTGAAGCTGTGGAAGGAGGTCCAATCGCTCTGTTGCGGGACGGAGATTTGATCCGGATTGATATTCCCCAGCGGAAGTTAGATCTCCTCCTTGCGGAGGAAGAATTAAAAGTTAGGCGGAGTCAATGGGTTCCACCCAGGCCGAAAAAAGAAAAGGGATTCATGGCGCTATATACCAAGATCGTATCTTCAGCCCATGAAGGAGCCTATTTAAAAGCATAGAGCATGGAGCTAAGAGCTTAATTAAGAGTTCGGGGTTCAGAGTTCGGAGTTCGAAGCATAAAAAAATGAAATAAATACTCCGAACTAATTACTCCGAACTTCGAACTGAAGTTTGCTCCCTGTCCTTTGCTCTCTGCTGTATTTAATGAAGGGGAGGTTGTTGTGGCAGATTTGAGAACCGAATTTTGCGGCGTGAGATTCAAGAACCCGGTTTTGGCTGCATCCGCCGAGCCGACGCTCTCTGCCGAAAATATGAAACGGGTCATTGCAACAGGTGCGGGCGGACTTGTGGCCAAAACCGTTACGGATTCCGAAGCCATGCGCCGGTTGACCAAAATGTCCAAATGGCGCTATTTAGATGAACAGCACAATGTATGCCGGGGGAAGATCCCCAGACTTTTCACTTTCTATGGCCGAAGCGGATTGGCTGAGGAAGAACCGGGAGAGTGGATGGAAGAGCTCAAAGAAGCTCAGGCCGCTGCGCTGGCCAATGAATGTGTCCTCATCGGCAGTGTGGGTGGAACCACTCCCGAAAACTGGGCTACCCTTTCCAAGATGGTGGAGGACACGGGGATCAAACTCATCGAACTGAATTTTGGATGCCCTCATCCTTCAGAAATGAAAGGGGCGCAAACGGGCATGCTGGTAGGCCAGGATAAGAATGCGGCGGCGAGGTGCAAGTGACCTACCCCCGCAGGGCGCATAACCCGATCCTGAGAGACGTTCCCTGGCATCGTCTGCCGCAGACCATCTCCTGGCTCGACGGCGCCAAACTGAACCTGAAGTTCCAATGACGGAGGCATCAAAATCTTATCCCCAAATGACGGTTATAGCTCTGCGAAAAACGGTGTTGAAGTAAAACTGGAGACGGAAGGGACACCAGGTCGGCACCCGGACATAACAAAGCCCCAGTTCCTGGTCAATAAAGTAGAAATAGTAGTGCAGGCACTTTCCCGTGTCCGGTTTCAAGAAGGTTTTACCGGTCGTTTTGTTGTGCCAGGGTTTATAGGATTGACAGGCCTCCATGGCTGACAGAATATGAACAAGGCCCGGATGGCTGCCCCGGCGCTCCAGAGCTTTGGCAATGATGTCTTCCTTGCGGATATGGGTCTTGCGGATGAACTCGATCTCAATTCCGTTCTCTTGCGCCAATCGCTCCGCATTGGCGCGAATGGCGTCGCGCAGGGGTTCTGCAAAACGGGGATAATCGAAGATGCGAATCTGATGGGCGTAGAGATAACTCGTCATCCCTTCTGCAAAGCAGAAACCGGGGAGAATCCCTTGGATGACGATCCGGTCATAGCAGGAAATGACCCCTCGAATCTTGTCGGCATATCGCTCAATAAGAGACATGGCAGCACACCTCTCAAAGTTGTATGTCACCATACCGTAAACAAAATCGGCTGTCTTGCCAAGGATATTGTGCTGTCATGAACACGGTCGTTTTAACCTTTTTGGTTCCGGCTTTGCCGGGTTAGGAAGTATTAGAAGCGAACGCAAATAACTGTCTGTGTATGTTCCCTCCATAAAACCAAAGCTATAAGAAGGGATTTCATCAACATGAATTACGAAACCATTATTTTTGAAGTGAAAAAAAGGGCAGCCTATATTACCCTGAATCGCCCGGAAGCATTCAACGGATTAAATCTTGTCGTCGGCAAGGAGCTGATGCATGCAGCGATCCGCTGTGACGAGAGTTCCGAGATCCGGGCTGTCGTTTTGACCGGCGTCGGTAAAGCCTTCAGCGCCGGGGAGACCTGAAATATTTTGCCAGTTTTTGGGATCAGCTCTCTACCATCCTCAAAGAAATGACCGTGTATTGCCATGCGGCCGCTTCACGCCTTATCATAATGGACAAAC
>JAURYC010000085.1 GCA_030654105.1 Deltaproteobacteria bacterium | reverse complement strand
GGCGCAAATCTGCGTCCTACTTCGGTTTATACGGCCGCCATGTACTGCCGGTTCTGTAGTGTTTCCATAAAGGCCTCTATCCTAGTTTTTACCTGAGCGTCGGAATAAACGCGCGCATCGGTCATATCCGCTTCGATAACCAGGCTGGGGGTCCCTGTCTTCTGATAGATGAGTCTCTGAATATCGTATTGCCCCAGGGAATAAGGTTTACAACTGCGATTCGAATGAATGATCAGGCCATCCACGCCGAAGCGTTGCAGTAAATCCAGGATTCGCTCGACCATAAGGTCAATGCTGATATTCAGATAGGCGGTCGTATAAGCCTGGGCTAAACCTTCCAGCGGGTCTGACGTGTCCATCCCTTCAAAGACCCAGGCACTGGTGTAAGTGTCCGCAACCAAACAGGCTCCGTAGGAAGAGAAGAGTTCGGAAAGCTCCCGCATCTTATACCAGATGGGAATATTATCCCAGAGAAGGCGAAATTTTTCTTCGGGCACGGCGCTCATTCCCTGGGTGATGCGTTCTTCAAGTTCTTCCTTCATATCCCGGTAAAATTGTACCACTTCTTCTGTCCCCCTCAAGGTAACGATTGGAGCCATGTTGATGAAGGCATCGAAGCAACTCATGGGAGAAGGGCGGTGGGCACACTGGTCCAGAACTTCTTTCCAGAGGATAGCCGATTGTCCCGAATAACGGACCACCTCACCCAAGCGGTGGCGGTCAAACTTTTTGCCGGTTTGTATTTCGATAAAGGCGATTAATTCTTCAAACTGCCGGCGAACGTAAATGATGCTTTCTGGGATTAGTTTGTGATGAATGAATGGCGTGTCGAGGAAAAAGAGAGGAACGTCAAAAAAGCGGCTCAAGACCTGGTACCATTTCAAGACTGTCCCGCATATGTTATTGCAGGCCAGAAGAAAATTCGGTCGGGGCAACCCTCCGATGGGACTCTTTTTGGTCAGGGCCGAGCCAATGTCCCCCCGGGCATAGGAACAGAGGTCCCGGGAATAACCGAGACTTTCCGCAACCTCACAAAGTTCGACGGACATGCGGGAAGCACCCAGCATGGCTCCATGGTTTTCCGGATAAATGGGAATAATGTCGGCGGCGATGAGGAATTCTACCGGGCCCCCGCTGGAAATCCAGGCAATCTTCTTATCGGTTCCTTCGGCCATCTTGGCGCCAATATAGTAGCGGGTCATTAACTCCTTCATTTTTTGGGAGGCGCGTAACCGATTTTTCTCTTTGCGTTTTTCCTCTTCGACCATTTAGACCTCCTTAGCGGGCTTAAGAAAAATTCCAAATCATAAATTTCAAGTCCCAAATAAATTTCAAACTACAAAACTTCAATGGCCGAAACAAAAAAATTCCATTATCCAAGATCAAATCGTTGGTGGATTCGTAAAAAATCCTTTTCGTCCCATTGGCGTCATTCCCGCGAAAGCGGGAATCCAGTTAATTCAAGTAGTTCTGTCCGCCTGAGGCGGACTGCTTTCGCAGGAGTGACGGCTTTTCTGACTTTTTACGAGATCATTAATCGTTCGAGATATTGAATTTCGGCCATTGGAAGTTGTTTGTTAGTTGATGCTTGTGATTTGCTGCTTAAGATTCCAACGTCTCGACAAATGCTTGCAAACGAGTCTCAATCGCCCCCAGAGGCAATCCCCCCGGCTCGATCTCCAGGAGCAAGCTGGGTATGTTTCTTTCATCGAGTCTCTTTTTCAGGTAGGGGTAGTCAAAGGCATGGGGGTCACAGAATTTGAGAAGAAGAAATACGACCCCTTGGGCGTGAGATTGTTCCACTCGTTGGAGCAAGTCCGTTCCCCGATCAAGGCCGGGGTTGTATTTACAAGGGCAGGGTACCTTTCTGATCAAGCGGTCAGCCAGCGCTTCGATAGGGTTTCCTGTCACAGAAACATCTGCGGAAAAATACCTCCATCCTGTACATAGATCATCTCCGACGATGGAAACTCCGCAAGTATCGAAAAGGTTAAACAATGGGAACTGATCGCAAACACTCCCAGCGATAAATAAACGTACTCCAGCATTGGCAACGGGGTGACTCTGTTCTGCCCAAGAAAGCAACCACTCCAGCTTGGCGTTGTGCCCATCTTTGGGCCATAACGTGGCGGTCTTGACAATGGCTGAGAACTCGGCTGCGGAAAACAGGTTGGCATTGCGGTTTTTAATCCGGTAAAGCTCCCTGAGGAATGAACGGTTGGCGTTGGCCAGAACGATGGAAGAACGCAGGTCTTCATCCGAGATAGGACAGCCGGTGAATTCTTGCAGCCCCTGGCAAAAACGGTGTAATTCCTGAATCAAGTAAATCCTGGCGCTTTCCGTGTGCAACTTCACCGGCAATACCAAGTCCCAGTGAAAAGGAAAACCAAGGTTCTCCGCCCAGATGTCCGAGAGGCGCTGAATGGAATCGCAGGTATGGGGGAAGACCGTCCCATCGAGAAAGTTTAAATCTCCCCGTAGGGCTGATTCCAAACTACTTTGAACTAAAGAACAGCTATAGCTCTGGAGATGTTTCGCTGCCAGGGATATGCTTTCCTTCGAACCCAAGAGGCGAACGGGGAGGAGGCCCGCAGCCTGGATGATTTCCTCCGGGGTGTTTGTGCAGAAATAGCCGAGAATCTTTTTCCCCGTTTGTGTTTTCCAGTTCTTGAGATATATAAACGGGCGCTCGGCAATTTCCATGAACTCGGAGATGATCTGTTTTCTTTCCATAATCTGTCCCGTGGAAGAATTTTTTTGTCATTCTACCTAAAATGTTATTTGGCGTCTATGACAAAATGAATTTTCCCTCATGTTTATCATTAACAAAAAGCGAAAACCTGGATATAATTACAATAGAATAGGCAAGATTCATTATAGGCCGATTCAGTTAGGGATTAGTTTCTACTTTGGGGTCGGCCGCGAGGTCTTGCAGGTGGTTGGCGAGAAAACCAAAGGGGAGCTTAACAAACATGCCGCAGTGGACGAGTTTTGCAATTTTTTTCTCGGTGGTTTTATCGGTTTATGGCGGGGCCCATTACTACCTTTATACCTGGTTTGTCCGGTTGGCAGAACCAACCCGGCGTCTGCGCAGAAGAGTGGGCCTGATTTTCATCCTTTTGGTAATCTCTTTCCCCCTCGCCAGGATTTTGGCCAGATATGATTTTAATTCATTCAATTATCATCTAACCCTCATTTCATCCATCTGGATGGCTTTATCCCTATATCTTTTCATCCTGGCTTTAGGGAGTGACCTGATTTTTATCCTTTATAAGATATTCCCTTTTAGCCCAAGGCTTCTTGCCGGGCAATCCTTGTTCTACCGTAGATTCCTGGTGGCTTGTATTTCAGCCGGAGTTCTCATGATCGGGGGGTACGCCTTGGGGGAAGCCCGTAACCTTCGAGTGACCCGGCTGGAAATTCCCCTTAGAGGGTTACCCCCTGAAATGGATGGTTTTTCTCTGGTTCAAGTTTCGGATATTCATTACGGGGTGCTTACGGAGAACGGCAAACTTTCCAAGATCGTAGATCGCATTAATGAACTTCAAGCCGATGTGGTAGTTATCACTGGCGACTTGGTGGACGAAGGGGTATCCCATATGGAAGAGATGGCCAAACCTCTTATTCGCCTCAAGAGTCGCCAGGGAGTCTTTGCTGTTACGGGAAATCATGAGTATTACGCCGGGGTGGACAGGGCGGTGGCCATTATGAAAAAAGCTGGGATTTCTGTGCTCCGCAATGAGAAAGCCCTATTGCCTGGAGGGTTGCAATTATTGGGGGTCGATGACCCGACAGGTTCCCGCAGGATGGGAAATCTATTGCCGGACTTTGATAAGCTCCTTTTACAACTCGACGCCAAGAAACCTTCTATCTTGCTTTATCATCAGCCCATTCAATTTGAAAAGGTAGCCTCTTCCGGGATTGGTCTCCAGTTGAGCGGGCATACCCATGGGGGACAACTCTATCCCATCATCTTTATTTCCCGAATGATCTATCCCTTCACTCCGGGGATACATCAACGAGGGAAAAGCTATTTGTATGTCAGCCGGGGAGTAGGGACGTGGGGCCCTCCCATGCGCCTGGGGTCTCCTCCGGAACTGGTTTACATCCGCCTCCGGACCCCAGGAAAGCAGTTAGAAGGGAGTAGGGAGGGGTGAGGTGGAATTCGAACTACTTATTCGATCACTACGCTCAAAAGCTCCTGGATTAACGGACGGGCTTTTTCATCATCCAGGCAATAATGCATTTGCGTAAAACGGGATCGGAAACGACTGACTTCCTCAGCCACAGGGCGGTTTTTCAGGATTGAATCGGCCAGGTACCCCGCGAGGTCTTGGAAATCCTTTTCTTTCATGCCGAAGCGGGTCATCTCCTGGACGCCCATGCGCAGGCCGCTGCTGGCGCTAAACCCTTCGTCATCAGGCAAAGCTTGATAGTTAACGATAATGTTATTTTCCTCCAACCTGCGGGCCACTTTGGGGCCACACGTGTACCCGACCCGCAGGAGCACCTGGTGGGTTTCGGTATACCCGATACGGGGATCTCCTTCAACCTGCAGGCCATAAGTTTTTAAAGCCGCAGCGAAGGATTTGGCATTAGCGATAATTTGTTTCTGGTAATCATCGGCAAAAGCGTTCATTTCGTAAGCCGCCAGGAGCAGGCCGAGAAGGGTTCCCAGGTGGTGGTTGCTGAGGCTTCCCGGGAAAGTTCTGCGGGCGATGGCTTCCCAAAGGTCGTAGTTTTCAGATTTTTCATCAAAATTGCTGCCGATGATTCCCCTCTGGGTTCCGAAAAATGTTTTGTGGGTTGAGCCGGTAACGATGTCCGCTCCCTCTTGAAAAGGCTGCTGAAAATGCGGGCCGATGAGGCCGAGGACATGAGCCATGTCATACATAATCAAGGGCTTTTCTTTCATCCCCTCAACCATCCTGCGCAATTCTTTCAGAGGTTCGCAGTAAATAATCATAGACTTTCCCAAAATAATCAGCTCGGGTTTGTGATGGTAGAGGTATTCTTCAGTTCGTGGGAGATCGATCTGGTAAGGGTTTTCGTCCAGTACCGGAAAATTGACTGCTGCCCGCCTCTCGGTCTGCGGATCAACCGACAGAAAATCCCGTAAAGCGCCCATGGGCTGGGAGCTGAGGTGACCTCCTCTCCCGATATGATGGTTCATAACCTTTCTTAAACGTCTTGGCTCGGATTTGCGGTCGAAGCGATTGAGATAGTCTACAAGAGCACTATAGACGGCAGCATTGGCCATCTGCCCGCTGATCACCCGTGTTTCGACCATCGAGCAACCTAAATATCGGCTCATCTCCTCGTGAAGCCTAGCCTCGACCTCTTCAATAAAAGAAGTTCCCTGATAATAATAAACTTCGGCCTCCCCTAAGGTCTTAAAATGTCTGTGCTCGGCATACCTGGAACAGGGATCCGCGATGGAAATTAGTTTTACCAAGGGCGAAGGGGTTTGTTCCGAAGGGATGAGGTTGATGGTCTGCCTCTGCCTCCAGATAGTGTTTTTGATGGCTTTGTTTACCAAGGTCTGAACCGAAAATTCCAAAGGCTGCCTAGGCCGGGGTTTTTGGGGAGCAACTTCTTCGACGTGGACAGGGCGGGCATAGGGAGGGGCCTCGGCACTGAGATTTTTATTGACCACCTGGCCGGTGAGGAATTTTCCTCTGCTGGAAACTTTGATGGCCTGGCCATCTTTGAGTTCGGCATCCAAATAGGCAAGGACGATGGCTTTCCGGCCGGTAGCCTGGGTAATGGTGGAGTAGATTCCTTTTCCATCAAATTTCCAGTAAGGGACCATGGTCCCGCTGATCACATGGCCAACGGGCGAATCATCTATATATACCGGGAATTGCGGCCTGGCTACCCCTTCGGACAACATGGCCGCTGGTAGAACCCTGCGCCCGACCAGGGGATTAGCAGGAATAAGATCCACGCGGCCCTCCTCCCGGTTCTTGAGTTCTTGAAACTGTTTCCACAAGGCTTCCTTTCCGATGTAATCTCCCTTCGCAGGAGAAAAACTGACTGCAATTTTTGCTGGGCCAACAGACAGGATGGGAATTTCCTTGCCCTCAGGGTCAAGGCCGAACTCATGACCGAAGAGCGGGAGGCCGGCTTCCAACCGCAGTGTGTCTCGAGCGCCAAGGCCCACTGGAACAATCCCTTCCTTCTGGCCGAAATGAAAAATTTTCTCCCAGATCCCCAGCGCCTTATCCGCGGGGAAAAAAAGTTCAAACGCCAGAGGTTCTCCTGTATATCCTGTTCTCGATATGGTTACCGCGGTCCCCTCGATCATGGCTGACCGCAGATGATTTCTTCCCGGATCGGGAAGTATCGAACGGCTTTCTTGCAAAAGATTTTGCAGGATGGCCTTTGATCTTGGGCCCTGCAAAGCGATCATGGCTATTTTTTCTGTTTTGTCTTCCAAGGTAACTTTGGAAAATTTCTTCAAATACTCCTGAAACCAGGCCCAGTCTTTTTGCGCATTGGAAGCGTTAACCACCAATAGATATTGATTTTCCTCCATTCGGTAAAGATAGGCATCGTCGATTGCACCCCCGTCATCGTTGGCGATAATGGTGTATTGAGCTTCCCCTGGATCCAGAGCGGCGGCGTTATTTGTGAGGATATACTGAAGAAAGGACAGAACTCTTTCCCCCGCAAAAAAAAACCTTCCCATATGAGAAACGTCAAACAGTCCCCCGAATTTGCGGGTAGCCAAATGTTCTTCTACGATTCCGAGGGGATAATTCAGGGGCATCTCCCACCCGGCAAAATTAACCATGTGGCCTCCATGGCCCTTATGCCAGCTATGGAAAGGGGTTTTATTTATCGTTATACTCATTTTGGCCTCCTGCTTCTTTTAGAGGGAATAATGTCCTGGAAAAGAAGCTAACATTGAAGGGTAAAGTTGTCAAGAAAGGCGTGAGTTGTGAGTTGGTGTGAGTTGGTGTGAGTTGGGTGAGAAGAAATGACTTGACTCTCCAAAGAGAAAATAATAATTGATTTAAGTTGAGAACCATAATTCAGTTTGAATGGACCAGGAGAAAAAAATGCATTATGATTTCGATCAAGTAAGGGAGAGAAGGGGCACCGATAGCATAAAATGGAAAAAATATGGTGAAGGAGTTCTGCCTTTATGGGTTGCTGACATGGATTTTATTTCTGCTGATCCCATCCTTCAGGCTCTCCACCGGCGAATCGATCATGGTTTCTTTGGGTACACCCGCCCGACCGAAGGATTGTATCAGGTAATCCAAGAACGAATGAAAAAACTCTATCAATGGGAAATTCAGACCCAAGAAATCTTTTTTCTTCCTGGATTAGTAACCGGACTCAATATATTTTTCCAGGCCTACGCTGGCCTGGGAGATGGAGTATTAGTTCAGCCGCCGGTTTACCACCATTTTATTAAAGATCCCATTGCCCATGGACGGGTTGTCATCGACCCTCCATTAACCCGCCAAGGTGATTCTTACGGCATTGATTATGAGGCCTTCGAAAAAGAGATTACGGAGCGGACCAAGGTTTTTATCCTTTGTAATCCCCACAATCCTGTGGGTCGGGTTTACACCCGGGAAGAACTTGTGAACATAGCGGAAATCTGCCTTCGCCACAACTTGATCATCTGCTCCGATGAAATCCATTGTGATCTGCTCTATCCTAACTACCATCATATTCCCATTGCCACCCTCAGCCCTGAAGTAGCCGATCGCACCGTGACCCTTATGGCCCCGAGTAAAACTTACAATTTGGCCGGCCTTCATTGTGGTTTGGCCATCATCCCCAACGCTGGGCTTCAGGAAATTTGGAAAAAAACGAGTCTGGGCATTATATCTGGTGTGAACATCATGGGGCATGTAGCTGCTCTGGCAGGGTTTCGAGATGGGCAAGAATGGTTAGACCAGGTATTGGCCTACTTGAATGAAAACAGAAAGTTTCTTTCTCGGTCGGTTGCCGATCGACTCCCGGGAGTCCGGATGACCCAGATGGAGGCAACTTATTTGGCTTGGCTCGATTGCCAGGAAGCGGGGATACCGGGAAATTCTTTTGAATTTTTTCTTAAAGAGGCCCAAGTCGCCCTTAACGATGGGGAGGAATTCGGAAAAGGAGGAGAAGGCTTCGTTCGTTTGAATTTTGCTTGCCCCCGAAAAACCTTGGCCGAAGCCGTCGATCGAATGTCCTCAGCATTGAAAAAGCTTTAATATTTTGAAGAATAGACAATCATAGCCCTGGTGAGCACGAAAATAATTGTGCTTGCTTACTTTTTTTCTACATGCTAAGCTCTGCCATTAAGAATTAAAGATTTTCAGTATTTAACCGAAAAGAATAGCGATCGATAAAGCCAAACTTCGAGTAATCGGAGGGCGGAAAACCACGGGTCCTGAGTTTAAGGGATAGCCAGGTTGCCGAAATAAAATCAAGGAGACCGGATACCCCGTGGATTTAACCAAAGAGTGGGAATCTGGTTTTTTTGTTTGGGGAATAACCTCCCAGGGAATTTGGGAAACCAAAAATGAGTAAGCAATTTTAGCGGAGGACCTTTTGCAGGACCGAGAAGCTTTTGAAAAAATCGTTATGAAAATTTCGACCCACTTCTTCAACTTGGAATCCGCTGAAGTGGACAAGGGGATCCAGGATGTCCTGCAAACGATCGGGGAAACAACGGGAGCGGACCACGGTTCTCTTTACCTTTTTTCTGATGACCAAAAGACAATTCATAGAACCCATGGGTGGTGTTCCGATGATTCTCCCTTGCAAATGGATCATCCCGAAGGGTTGACCGTGGAAAAATTTCCTTGGATGATGGAAAGACTTTTGAATGGCCAGATGATCCATATTCCCAGGATCTCCGACCTTCCTCCTGAGGCAATATCTGAAAGGGAAATCTTCCAAGCCCAAGGATGTCAATCCACTATTTTTATTCCGATGGTTTACGAAAAAAAATCTGTGGGGTTCCTGGGTTTCGAGTCAATTCGAATGCCCAAAACCTGGCCGGAACAAATGATCGGATTTTTGCGGATGGTTGGAGAAATTTTCGTCAACACCCTGGAGCGACGTAGAGCAGAAAATGAGCTACAAAGATCTGAGGAAAAATACCGTAGCTTAGTGGAGAACATCAATGATGTGATCTTCTCCCTGGATACCCAGGGGCGTTTTACTTTCATCAGCCCTGTGATCGAACAGGTTATTTATTACAAAGCGGAAGAATTGATGGGGAAGCCTTTGGCCAACTTCGTCTACCTGGAAGACTTATCCGAGTTTTTAAGGAGTTGGAAGAGAATCCTGGCCGGTGAAATCATCTCCCATGAATTTCGCATTATGAATAAAGAAGGCAGTATTCGCCATATACGTATTTCCAGCCGCCGGTTACTGGACGGGGACCAGCCAGTAGGAGTAACCGGCATGATGAGCGACATCACCGAGCGAAAGTGGGCAGAAGTTTTGCTCAGGCGGGCCGAAGAGAAGTATCGAAGTATCTTTGAGAATGCGGTGGAAGGGATCTTTCAGTCTACCCTTGATGGCCATTTTATCGTAGCCAATCCAGCTTGTGCCCACATACTGGGCTCCACTTCTCCCGAAGAATTGATTACCCAGAATGTGAATACCGAACGAAGATACTTTGTAGACCCGGAACGCTACCGAGAATTCCGGCAGAAGTTAGAGGAAACTGGGATCGCTCAAAGATTTGAAGCCGAAGTTTACCGCCAGGACGGAAGTAGAATCTGGATTTCGCTGAATGCGTTGGCCATCCGTGACCCAAGCGGGGTTATGCTGTTTTACGAGGGGACCCTCGAAGACATCACCGAGCGGAAATGGGCAGACGATCAGATTCGCTATTTGAGTTTTCACGATAAGTTAACGGGCCTGTTTAATCGCCCCTACTTCGATGTAGAGGTGAAACGGTTAAATACGGAAAGGCAGCTGCCCATCAGTGTGATCATGGGAGACATAAACGGTCTCAAACTGGTCAACGATGCCTTCGGCCACCAGGAAGGGGATAAGCTTCTGGCCCGCATCGCCGTGATTTTCAAAGAATCCTGCCGTAAGGAAGACGTAATTGCTCGTCTGGGCGGGGATGAGTTCGCTATTTTTTTACCCAGGACCAGCTACAAAATAACTACGGGGATCGTTGAGCGTATCAGGACAGCCTGTAGCCAAGCCAGCCATGATCCAGTTCAACTCAGCATTGCTCTCGGAGCTGTTACCAAAGAGGACCCGAACCAGGATATTCAAGACATCTTAAAAGAGGCTGAGGAAAGGATGTACCGGAGTAAGCTTTTGGAGAGCAAAAGCGTACGCGCCTCCATCATTTCCTCTCTGCGCCGAACCCTGTTTGAAAAAAGTCATGAAACGGAAGAACATACCCATCGCATCCAACAATTGGCCTTACAGATTGGCCGGGCCTTCGGGTTGTCGAATAGCGAATTGGATGATTTAGCTCTGCTGGCTACCCTGCACGACATCGGCAAGATTGCCATACCCGAAGGGATCATCATTAAGCCGGGCAATTTGTCGCCTGAAGAATGGGAGTTGATCTGGAAGCACCCGGAGATTGGCTATCGCATCGCTGGATCTTCCCCCGAATTGGCACCGATTGCCGAGGCAATATTGGCTCATCATGAATGGTGGGATGGTAGCGGTTATCCGCGAGGGTTAAAAGGGGAAGAAATTCCCCTGATCTCCCGCATTATATCTATTGTGGATGCCTACGATGTGATGACCCATGGGCGGCCCTATAAAGAAGCGGTGGGGCAAGAAGAGAGTTTGCAAGAGCTTCAGGGTAAGGCAGGGACTCAATTTGATCCGATTCTTACCTCCATGTTTATAAAGATGATTTCAACCCCATAATTCATTCTTATCACCCTTCACTTTTCATTTTCTTTTTTAACTTCGCGATAATTTGCCAGTTCCAGGCGGGGAGACGCAGTTTGCTGAAAAAGGCGGTTTTTCACTGCTTATCGGCCTGACAGATTTTTTGCTCCATATTCGCCGCCACGGGTATTGGCAAGCGCTGTTACTAAAAAAAATATATGCGCGTTCAAAGCTACCTTTTAGATCAAGGCAAGGCGGTCGGCAATGGCCAGGCCGGAACGGGTCGGCAGTAACATCCCATCTCGTATTACCATGTAGCCATCATCCAATAAATTAGCCAGCATTGGCGCTTTGGCGGCA
>JAURYC010000084.1 GCA_030654105.1 Deltaproteobacteria bacterium | reverse complement strand
TCTAAAGGATGAAACTCCAGGTCATTCAAAAAAATTAACCACAATAGACTGACTTATTCAATTATTTCAAAAGTTTTGTCAAGCCCCAAATTCACCTTGCCATCCTCAAGTAAAGTTTCTATGTCAAGTAAAGTTTCTAGGTAACCCTTCAGTGACGGAGGGCTATAGGAGGGGCTCTCTCTCCGGGAAAGATTCTGTTGTTGGCCCGGGGGCCAAGCCAGTACGCGCTGGAAGCATCGGCCGGGATACCCCTGGTCAAGCTGAACCCGCTGAACTTCCGCCGCGGAAGGCGGGAGGCGGCATCCCCGCCCCATCCATGAAGAAATTAGCGCCTTATGATTCCAAGCGGAATGGACTGGCTCCCGGGCCATGGGCGCCCTTGGCATTTACGCCGAACCTTTCCTCCTCCGACCTTGGTCACCCACTCCTCACTGAATGGTTACGTTTCAAGTAAAGTTTCTATTGACTACTTTCTCTCAATTTAGTACATTCCTAACAAAGTTTCCTTAACCATTTATATTCTCAGCTTTGGGTTCAAACTTTGGGGTAAAAAAAGATATTCGTAACACTTTAGCTCTTTGAAAAATTTGGCTAAAGTTCAATGCAAAATGCAAAAGTTAAATTGAAAATTTCAAAATGATTAGGGTTTTACAGAAAATTTGCATTTTTCAATTTGCAATTTTCACTTTTCAATGAAATTTAGCGTGTCTTTTCAAAACGCTAAATTGATACTATTTTTTTAATAACCATTCCAGGATCGCTTTCTGCCCATGCAGACGGTTCTCCGCCTGGTCGAAAACCACGGACTGCGGTCCTTCCAGAACTTCTGAACTGATTTCCTCGCCGGCATGAGCCGGGAGGCAGTGCATGACCAGTGCTCCTCTCTTTGCTCGGCGCAAAAGGGCTGTATTCACCTGATAGCCCTGGAATCGTTTATGCCGTTCTTTCCTTTCCTTCTCCTGCCCCATGGATGCCCAGACATCCGTATAGACCACATCGCTCCCTTGGACTGCTTGCCAAGGATCCCGGGTAAGTTCGATACGGGCTTTACGACCCCGGGTGGCCTCGGCGAGAAATTTCGCGTTCGGCTGATATCCCCTCGGGCAGGCCAGGGATAAGGCAATATCCAGCAGAGCTGCAGCCTGCACCCAGGTATTGGCAATGTTGTTCCCGTCCCCGATGTAAGCAATCTTTAAACCTTTATAGTTTCCACATTTTTCTATGATCGTCAAAAGGTCGCAAAAAACCTGGCAGGGATGAAGCAGGTCGGTCAACCCGTTGATCACCGGGACGGAAGACCACCGTCCCCACTCCTCGACCGTGGCCTGGTCGAAAGTCCGAATGACCACACCATCGAGGTAGCGGGAGAGAACCCTCGCGGAATCCGCGATAGGTTCGCCTCTCTTGATCTGCGTCGTCCCTGGGTCGAGGTAGACCGGATGGCCGCCCAATTGGGTCATGGCCACCTCAAAGGATACCCGCGTCCGAGTGGAAGGTTTGTCGAAAATCAATCCCAAGGATTTCCCGGCCAGCGGAGAATCTACTAAGCTTTTCTTCCATCTTCTTTTTAATACCAGGCTCCTCTTCAACAAAGCATCCATCTCACTCCGAGAAAGATCCGCCAAGGTCAAAAAGTCTCGTTTTTTCATCTTCGCCTCAACTCCAGGTGGAAAAGATTTCATCCAAAGCTTGCACGAGAAGGTCGATTTCTTCCGTGGTGACGACCAAGGGGGGAACAAATCTCATAACAGTGTCACTGGTACAATTGATCAGAAATCCTTTTTTCAAACACTCATTCACGGCGCTCTTGGCTTCCCGGGTAAACTCCATAATGCTCATAAGCATCCTTGTCCTCTGACCAGGACCACGGGTAGGCGCCCGTAGGTCTGGGCCAGCACTTCCTGAGAAATTTTAATCAATTATTCGTTGGTCATCGTTTTTCCTTTTCTCCTTGCGCCTGACGCCTTGCGCCTTGCGGTCTTTAATAGATCTGCGTTCCGATCCCCTCGTCCGTAAAGATCTCCAGCAAGATAGCGTGTTTTACCCGGCCATCGATGATGTGGGTTTTTTTCACACCCTCCTGCAGGGCCTGTAAACAACAATTCACCTTGGGAATCATTCCCCCGCTGATGGCCCCTTCCTTGAGATAACGTCCGGCCATCTCGGCATTCATCGTGGAGATCAGCTTTTTCTCTCCGTCGAGGACCCCCTCAACATCCGTGAGCAGAATGAATTTCTCTGCTTTCAGGGAGGCGGCGACTTTCCCGGCCACCAGGTCAGCGTTGATGTTATACGTCTCTCCTGCAGGCCCAACCCCCACCGGAGCGATTACTGGAATCCATTTGTTGTTCATGATGTTCTCAATTAATGCGGGGTTAATGGCTTCTACTTCGCCGACCAAGCCAATGTCCAATAGCTCTTTCTCCTCGGCATCTTTTCCCCGCCGGGAAATCCAGAGCTTTCTCGCCCGGATGAGGTTTCCGTCCATGCCGGCCAGACCCACCGCCTGACCACCGCGTTGATTGATCAGGGAGACAATTTCTTTATTGATCTTTCCCACCAGAACCATTTCCACGATCTCCATGGTCTCCCTATCGGTAACTCGCATGCCCTCTACGAACTTTGATTTTTTGCCGATTTTTTCCAGCATGCCGTCGATTTGCGGCCCGCCCCCATGGACGATGACCGGATTGAGCCCGATGTAGCGCATCAAAATTACATCCCGGACGAAGCTCACTTTAAGGTCCTCGTCCTCCATGGCGTGCCCCCCATACTTGATGACGATCGTTTTGCCGAAGAAACGTTGGATGTACGGCAACGCTTCCAGGAGAATATCGGCCTTATCAATTAAATTCTGCATCTTTCTTTTCCTTATAATTTTTTTAACTCGAAACCCGCAACTCGTAACTGTGCTTACAGAATATACCTGCTCAAGTCTTCATCCTTGATGATCTCACTAAGTTTATCCCGGACGTATTGGGCATCCAATAAAATATTTTTTTCTGCCCGATCAGGGGCATCAAAAGAGATTTCATCCAAAAGTCTTTCCAAAATGGTATGCAGACGACGGGCGCCGATATTTTCAGTGCGCTGATTCACCAAGGTGGCGAGCTCGGCAATTTCAGCGATGGCCTCCCCGGTGAAAGATAAGTTGATGGACTCGGTGGCCAAGAGGGCCATGTACTGCTTGATCAGGGCGTTCTTGGGTTCGGTAAGAATGCGGATGAAATCATCCCGGCTCAAGGAATCTAACTCCACCCGGATGGGGAATCGACCCTGCAGCTCCGGAATCAAGTCCGAGGGTTTGGAAACATGGAAAGCGCCCGCAGCGATGAAGAGGATATGATCGGTTTTCACCATTCCGTAGCGCGTAGTTACGGTCGTCCCTTCTACGATCGGTAGAAGGTCCCGCTGAACTCCCTCCCGGGACACATCCGGCCCGTGGGTAGTCTCTCGCCCGGCAATCTTGTCGATCTCATCCAGGAAGATAATCCCTCCTTGTTCCACGCGCTCGACCGCTAATCCGGTCACCTTGTCCATGTCAATCAGCCTCTGGGACTCCTCTTCGGTAAGCAGGTCCAATCCTTCGGGGACCTTGACCCTCCGCCGCTTGCTCTTCTTGGGAAGGAGATTGCTGAACATTTCCTTCAGGTTGATGTCCATCTCTTCCATCCCGGCGCTGGAAAAAATCTCTACGATAGGCAGGTTGCGTTGGGTCAGTTCCAGCTCGACGATCCGTTCGTCGAGTTTTCCAGAACGGAGCATCTGCCTGAGCTTCTCCCGGGTGGGTGAAGACAGCCGGGGGAGATTTTGAGTTTTTTCTCCTACGGCAGAAGGTTCACCAGGGTCATCCCCAATTTCTTCCGCTTTCTCTTCTTCCGCGGATTCTTTCTTGAGGGGAGGAAGCAACAGGTCCAGCATGCGTTCTTCGGCACTCTCCCGGGCCTTGACCTGGACTTTATCCGTCTCTTCTGCCCGCACCATGTTGACCGCCAGTTCGGTAAGGTCCCGGACCATTGATTCCACATCCCGCCCGACGTAACCTACTTCCGTAAACTTGGAAGCTTCAATCTTCAGGAATGGGGATTGAGCCAGTTTGGAAAGGCGGCGGGCGATTTCGGTTTTACCCACTCCCGTGGGGCCGATCATGATGATGTTTTTCGGGGCGATCTCGTCCCGCAAATCCTCCTCAACCCGCTGACGGCGCCAGCGGTTGCGCAAGGCAATCGCCACCGCCCTCTTGGCGTTTTGCTGGCCGATCACATATTTATCTAAGGCGACGACGATCTCGCGGGGAGTAAGATGTCTCAGTTCATCCGCGTCTTTTGGTTCGTTGCTCATTCTTCTCCTTGCTTGGGGGTTGGTTTGATCGTTGGGGGTTCTGCCCCCAATTCTTCTACGATTAGTTTATCGTTGGTGTAAATACAAATTTCTGAGGCAATCCGCATGGCTTCCTCGACGATCCCCCGGGCTTCCAGATTAGAATACTTGAGCAGAGCCCTGGCGGCAGCCAGGGCAAAAGGCCCCCCGCTGCCGATGGCCGCCACTTCATCATCTGGTTCAATGATGTCCCCCGTTCCCGAGAGGACCAAGGTAGAATCCCGGTTGGCAACGACCAGCAACGCTTCCAGCCGGCGGAGCATGCGGTCCGTCCTCCAATCTTTAGCCAGTTCTACAGCCGCCCGTGGTAGGTTTCCGCGGTATTGCTCTAACTTGGCTTCGAACCTTTCAAAGAGGGTAAAGGCGTCCGCCGTGGCCCCGGCAAAACCGGCAATGATTTGGTCTTTGTAAAGCCGGCGAACCTTTTTGGCGCCGTGTTTCATCACCGTGTTCCCCAAGGTCACCTGACCATCTCCGGCCATGGCGACTTTCCCTTTATGCCGGACGACGATCACCGTCGTCCCGATCATCTTTTCCATTGCCTTATTCATTTTTTTCTTTTCTCCTGCCACAGAGGAC
>JAURYC010000083.1 GCA_030654105.1 Deltaproteobacteria bacterium | reverse complement strand
CCAATCATGTACACCACGCCCATCTGTTTGCCTCAAATCTTGACGCCAGTCTAAAGTTTTATCAGGAAATGTTCGGGGCAGAAATATTGGCCGACCTGGATATGGCCGGGGCCAGGAATGTATTTCTGGCCATAGGCCAAGGCCGTCTTCATTTTTATGATCAACCGCTCATTTCTTATTGATTCACCTTTTTAAATTTAGTACACTTCTGTGATAAGGATCTTTACCTCCCCCCTGGGAAGGGCAGGTTTTTTTCTATTTTGCGGTACGGCAGAGCCAAGCAGAAAATGATGGGGCGGGCAGGAAAAATTTCCATAGAAGATTTCAAGGATGTTTTACGCGATCACTTTAATTATCCCGACTCTATCTGCCGCCATCCTGATAAACGGGACCCGGAGCTGGAACATGTGCAAACCGTGGCCTCCATCATCATGAACCTTACAACGAAAGAGGTATATATTACCCACGGCCCGCCGTGTGAGAGTGAATATCAACCGTTGAAATTCAAAACGATATAATTGCCAAAGCAATTGGAGTAAAATTACTTATGAAGAACAGAAAGGAAGGAAGCTGCGCATGATTGAAGAAGTGTTCCCCAATATTTTCAGGACGGGGATCCCTCTCCCCGGGAGTCCCCTGAAAGCCATTAATTCCTATTTGATCCGGGGGGGAGACCGGTTTCTGATGGTGGATACCGGAATGAACCGGGTGGAATGCATGGAGGCGATGCAGTCCTCCTTGAAAGAACTCCAAGTGAATTTGAAGCATACAGATTTTTTTATAACCCACATCCATGCGGATCACCTGGGCCTTGTCTCGGAATTGGTACAGGATTCATCGAAGATCTATTTCAACTATCCAGATACCGAGATCATCAATGATCCGAACCACTGGGAAGAAATAGCGGTTTCTGCCCTTAAGAACGGCTTCCCGGAATCTGATGTTCAGGCTGCCATCTCGAAACACCCCGGCCGCAGATATCAACTGCGGCGACCCCTCAATTTTACCCTCCTGCGGGAAGGGGATCGTCTTCAAATAGGAGAATACTCCTTCCTGTGTGTTGAAACTCCTGGCCATACGCGGGGCCATATGTGCCTTTATGAGTCGCGGACCAAAATCTTCTTCTCCGGAGACCACATCCTCAACGACATCACTCCCAATATTGCCCTTTGGTCTGAAAAAGGCGACCCGCTGCAGCAGTACCTGAAAAGCCTGGATAAAATCGATAGCTATGATATCGAGCGGGTGCTACCGGGCCACCGCAACCCCTTCAACCATCACCGGCGGAGAATTGCCGAATTGAAGAGGCACCACGAGGTAAGGAACGAAGAGGTGGTTTCCATCTTGCAAAAGGGCAAACAGAGCGCCTATCAGGTAGCCTCGCAAATGACCTGGAATATCGACTGTGATCGTTGGGAAGACTTCCCTCTTCCCCAGCAATGGTTTGCCGGTGGGGAGGCTTTGGCTCATTTACAATATCTCCAGGGGGAAGGGCGGGTAAAAAAAGAAATCCATGAGGGAAAAGGGTTATTTTCCCTGGCATGATGAATTTTGATGGGGATTTCGTTTGGTCCGGGGCTTCGTTTCCTTCATTTCTCCATGGTTCAATGATAGAGTCTTCGACCAGGATCACGAACCTGCCGCTAAATTCCCCCAAAACATTTTCCGGGTTGTGGTAAAATTATAATACCTTTAACAACTCCCTTGAGAAAGGATGGGCCATGTCCGCACGCGAATATGTTTTTACCTACGGGAAAGGCACGGTTCGTTTTAACTTGGATTCAGCATTGGTCGCCAGCGAATTAAGCATCCAAGACTATCCACCAATAGAGAATCCTCTGGTAGCCATCCGGGAAGCCATCCGCAACCCCATTCAATCTAAACCGCTTAAGGAAATCGTGGAGCCGGGGCAAAAGGTTGCTTTTCTGGTCAATGATTCCACGCGAGTGGCCAATAGTCACGTTTTTACGCCTATTTTACTTGACGAATTGAACTCGGTGGGGATTCCCGACAAGGATATGTTTATCATTTTTGCGGTGGGAGCCCACCGGGAATTGAATGAACAGGAGATGGCCTCGTTGGTTGGGCCGGATATAACTAGGCGGGTAGAGATGTTCAACAGCAACGCTAAGGATCCGACCCAATTTCAATACCTGGGAACGACCTCCCGGGGAAATGAGATCTATTTTCATAAGCGAGCGGTTGAGGCCAACCATGTAGTCTGTACAGGCAGTATCGTTTACCATTTTTTTGCCGGGTTTGGCGGGGGCCGCAAGGCCTTGTTACCGGGAGTGGCAGCTTACGATACCATTTGCCGCAATCATGCCCTGATGCTGGAGCCAGGAGCCGGCCTGGGAAAGCTCAGCGGGAACCCCGTTTATGAAGACCAAATTGAAGGAACTGAAATGTTGAGGCCCTCATTTCTGTTGAATGTCGTACTCAACGAAAAGAAAGATTTTTTAAAAATTTTCGCGGGGGATTATATTCAAGCCCACCTACAAGGATGCGAGTTTGTGGAGCAAATTTATGGTACGGAAATCCCCCAGCCCGCCGACCTGGTTATCGCCAGCTGCGGGGGCTATCCTAAAGATATTAATGTTTACCAACTACAAAAGACGATGGATAATGCCTGGCTGGCGGTTCGGGAAGGCGGGGTGGTGATTATCCTGGGCGAGTGCTGCGAAGGCGTCGGTTCGGAAGAATACCTGCAGTGGATGAAAGAATATAAGACTCCGGAACGGATCGAAGAGAAGATCAGGTCTGATTTTGTCGTCGGTGGACATAAGGCCTACGCTGTTACCCGACTGATGAAAAAAGCCCAATTTATCCTCATTTCCGGGTTAGAACCGGCGCTGGCCCGTACCTTATTGTTCACTCCAGCGAAGAATATGAACGAAGCCCTGGCGCTGGCATGGGATAAAGTAGGACCACATCCCCGGGTCATTCTGATGCCCCAAGGGAGTCTGACCGTGCCGGTATTGAAAGAAGTTCGGAGTTAGGTTTTTCCTGCCTCTTTCTACTTTCTACTTACTTTTTACTTTTCACTGTATTCAAGGGAGTCCCGCTTGAATAAAATGACGAGGCCTAAAAAAGTCCAAAAAAGAGACGGGTCTCTCGTTCCCTTCGCGGGAGAAAAAATTCAAAATGCCATCGCCAAGGCCGCTGGGGAGGTCCTGCAAGATTCTATCAGCGCCCGCGCAATCGCCAGCAAACTAACTGCAACCGTCATTCAAAAATTATTCGCTCAATATAACGGATGTTCCATATTTAAGCGAATAGACCATGGGAATTAACCATCTGAATTCAATGGTTTTTGCGACGTGACGGGAGTTTTTTTCTACTGACTACAGTTGCCCCTAAATAAGGAAGA
>JAURYC010000082.1 GCA_030654105.1 Deltaproteobacteria bacterium | reverse complement strand
TCCCTGGACCGGTCCTTCACCTGTCCTTACGTTCAGGCCTTCCCCTATGCCGTCAAATCGGCTATCGATTTTAAGTCCCATGGAGTGAAACTCCTCACCCCAGTCATCCATTTCGGCTGGGAGCGAAAGAACTTAGAACAGGCCCTGGTGAAAATGTGCCGGGAGCTGGGCAAAGATGCGGATGAAGTGCGGGAAGCGATTGAGAAGGCGCAGACGGCCCAGAACAGCTTTTACGCTTCTCTAAAACGCCGGGGCCAGGAGGTCCTGCAGAACCTAAAAGAAGGGGACCGGGCCATGGTCATCATCAGTCGACCTTACAACGGCTGCGACCCGGGTGTTAATTTAGGACTTCCCCAAAAGCTACGGGACCTCGGGGTCATCGCCATCCCCATGGATTGCCTCCCCTTGGATGAAGTAAACCTGGTGGATGATTGGGAGGATATGTACTGGAAATCCGGGCAGAAGATTTACAGCGCCGCCCACATCGTTCGTAATGATCCACGCCTTCATGCCATCTATATTACTAATTTTGCCTGCGGCCCAGACTCTTTTATCCTTCATTTCTTCAATGAAAAAATGCGGGGGAAACCCTATCTGCAAATCGAAGTGGACGAACATAGCGCCGATGTCGGTGCCATTACCCGGCTGGAAGCCTTCCTGGACAGCCTGAAGAATATCCAGGATGGCCGGATGCAAGAAGAGCGGAAACCGAAAACCGTCGTAATGACCAAGGATGCCGATCATCGCAAAGTGTACGTGCCCTACATGGCCGAGCAGGCTTTCGCCCTGGTCGGCGCTTTTCAGTCCTGCGGCATTGATGCCGAGGTTACTCCCCGATCAAACTCGGAAACGGTTTTCTGGGGAAGGAAGTTTACTTCCGGCAAAGAATGCTATCCGTGTATCTTGACCACCGGCGACATGGTCCGGGTCGTCAAGAGCCCGGACTTTGACCGCAATAAAGTAGCCTTCTTCATGCCCTCCGGAAACGGGCCATGTCGCTTTGGGCAGTACCACCGCTTGCACCGCTTGATCCTCGATGACCTGGGGTATCCTGATGTTCCCATCTATTCCCCTACCCAAGATGAACACCTGTACAGAGATCTGGGCATTCTGGGGAAGAATTTTACCCGGCTGGCCTGGCAGGGGATGGTGGCCATAGACCTTTTGGATAAGAAACTCCGCGAAACCCGGCCGTATGAAAAGAACCCTGGGGAAGCGGATAAGGAATTCGAGATTTTCCGGCAAAAAGCTTACGAAGTCGTGCGGGATAGTCGGGATGATCCCCAGCAATGCCTGTCAGGCCTAGTCGAAGTTCTTCAGGAAGCCAGAAAACGGTTCGATCAGATCGAAGTAAGTAACCAGGGGTCAAGGCCGCGGATTGGGATTGTGGGCGAAATCTATATTCGCTCCAATGCCTTCAGCAATGAATTCATCGTCCAGGAGCTGGAGAAACTTGGTGGGGAAGTTTGGTTACCCCCGATTGCCGAATGGTTTCTCTATTTGAACTTTACCTCCCGGCGTTATAGCCTGAGGAACAAACGTTTTGGCAGCTTCTGGCGTACCTACATCACCGATTTGGTGCAAAGGCGGGATGAGCATAAATTGGATCGTATCTTTGCAGGAAGCCTCGTCAATCATCCCGAACCTTCCATCCTCGAAACCCTACGAGAAGCCAAGCCTTACCTGGATGACTCTTTTGAGGGAGAAGCGGTTCTCTCCGTGGGGAAATGCGGCGATTATGTAAGGAAAGGTGTTTCCGGCCTGGTCAATGTCATGCCGTTTACCTGCATGCCTGGAACCATCGTCGGTGCGGTGATGAAACGATACCGCGAAGACCACAATGACATTCCCTTTCTGAACATGGCTTATGATGGGCAGGAAGAAACCAACACCCTGACGCGACTGGAGGCCTTCATGCATCAGGCGCGGCAGTACCAGCGGCAGATGGGTGAAAGTTAGCAATCAGCAAGGCAAAGTAGGGGCGCGATGTCCCGCCGCAAGCGGGATGTCCCTACCCACTCCAGGGCCAACCTATGCGCACGACCGTTCTCTTCTTTTTGCTAACCTGGATTTTTCTTTTTCCCTCCGCGCCTACGGTTGCGTCTGAAGATGCCCAAATCATCAAGTCCCGCAAGAGGATGGTTGAGCATGACCTCAAAGGGCGGGATATCACCGATGCCAAAGTCCTGGAGATCATGGGTCGGGTACCGCGTCATCTCTTCGTCGATAAATCTCTGCAGAGTAAAGCCTATGCCGATCATCCCTTGCCCATTGGGGAAGGGCAGACAATCTCCCAACCTTATATCGTGGCGTTGATGACTCAGATCCTGCAGGTAAAACCAGGAGAGAAGGTTTTGGAGATCGGCGCGGGGTCGGGCTACCAGGCAGCGGTTTTGGCGGAGCTAACCGGCCAGGTTTATACGATCGAAATCCGGGCCAGCCTGAGTCAAATGGCGGCCCAGCGTCTCAAGCAGTTGGGGTATGAAAAGGTTAAGGTAAAATACGGGGATGGCTATTTCGGTTGGGAAGAATATGCTCCCTTTGATGCCATTATTGTCACTTGTGCGGCCAACCATATTCCTCCCCCGCTAATCAAGCAACTGAAGGAGAACGGAAGGTTGATAATACCTTTAGGGAGTACGACCTATTTTCAAACTCTCACGCTACTCACCAAAAAGAATGGCCAGACCGATGTCCAGCACCTTTTGGGCGTATCTTTTGTGCCTATGACCGGGGAGGCGCAGAAAAGATAAAGCCTACCCTCTTTATTCTTTGATCATGAACTCCACTAATTCTTCAGAGCCCCCTTCTTATCGCCAATCAATTCTCCTTTTTCCGTTCTGCACCTTATTCTTTTGGGGCTCAATTTATATTTATATGCCGCTCCTGGTCCCTATGCCAAAATAGTGGGCGGTTCGCTCCAGGCCGTCAACGGGGTGGGAGTGGGCTTGGTCTTTCCCCTGCTCATGGGATTGGCCATTCAGCCTTTCCCTCTTGCCCAACAGGCAACAGCTATGGGGTTCTTCCAGTCCATCTATGCCGCGGGCATGAGTCTGGGGCCATTGATTACGGGATGGATTGGGGAGCACCGGGGGCTTGCGGGCGCTTTTATCCTAAACGGGTCCCTCTGTCTGGTCGCTTCTTTTTTAACCTGGGAAAAAAGCGAAGGTCCCAGAGTCTCTTCCCATACTTAAGATGGTTTCATGAAAAATCCAGCGGATGAAGAAAGTGCAACCTATATCTGTTTAGAATACAAGTGTTCTCGGAAATATCCTGGGTCAGTGAAATAGAAAGGGAATAAAGCAGTCAATCCTCATAGGATTCAAGGTCCTCGCTCCATGAATCGGAATAGACTACGGATTCTCTCTCAGATTTTCAAGACCCCTTTGTCCAGGACGATCTTCCCATCGAAATAAACGGTCGTGTCTTTATACATCACATCGATATGATTCGGAGCCAGAACCTTGCCTCCGATGGCAAAGTTGCTACCGATCCCCGCATGACAGTTCCCAAGCCGACCAAGGTCTTCCAAGTTGGTTGCACAGAGACGGGCCTCCGGATTGAGACCGATCCCGAATTCCGCATAGTTGTAAGCCTTCTCGTTTTTCAGGGACTCGAGAACCATGCGGAGTTTGCTCGCAGCCATGCCCCCCTGGATATCCACCACCTTCCCTTGTTTCACGATAAGGGTTACCTGGTCATAGAGGGTGATGCCCACACTCATGATGCTTACGTCACTCACGATTTTCCCTTCCGTAGTCCCCTCGATGGGCGAGATGTTGATTTCACTATCCGGAAAGGCAGCGAATTGGCCCGGTTTTTTAAACAGTCCAGTCTCATATTGAACAGGTCTGCCCGTGACCTGCCCCCGAATATCGGTCCCAAGAGGGGTCGTAACCCTGATTTCACCCGCTGCTGCCAGGGCTGCCCCTAAGACACGTCCCCTTTGGTCACAATCCTCGTAGTCCGCGTTGATCGCTCCGACGCAAAGAGCATCCTCGGTTACCTCGCACATGGTGCTTCCACGCTTTCCGGCCTTAATCGCCTCGACGCGCGCCTTCGTGTGGGTTTGGGACCAGGTCGTCGGTTGCAAAAAGACATCTGCCTCCCGAAATGCGGCCACGATGGGCTCAGGGAGCTGCGCCCCGTGAACTCCCACCGGCGGAATCATGATTATGATGGGCGTTGCGCCAACGGCATAGGCCGCCGCCGCCAGGACTTCCGCGATTCTCAGTTTGTTCGTGTCGGTCGAAATGAGGACTGTCTCACCCTCCTTTACATCTCCACATTTTATGCACTTTAGGGCTCCTTTCATCATCTGAATGGGGCTGGAAGGCCCTGGCGTATAGTGCCAGTAAGCGATCGGCCATTCTCGTGTACTCATCGCGCGCTCTCCTTTCTAATCAATCTTGTTTCCTGCTTCAAACCCTTCGCGCACGGATTCGAGGATATTCCGTGGTTGAATGCAGTCACCCACTTTGACTACAGGACGCCCGGAAGAAACGAGTTCCTCCTGGAGTCTATTATCCGGCTTGGCACCCACCGCGAAGATCAAGACATCGACATTCACAGCGATCTCTTCTTGCCCTTGGCGGACGGTGGCCGTCTTCCCCGCGATAAGGATAAGTTCCGTACCGGTATAGACCTGGACATTGTTTTGCTTAAACTTCATCCCAAAATAGGCCTTGGTGTCTGCGTCAGCCTCGGCGGCGATTTCAGGAAGGATTTCCACGAGAATCACCCTTCTTCCTCGTTCACCCATCTTGGCCACAAAGGCCCGGGCGATGGCTTCCCGTTCCAAGACCTTTCGTCCCATCCATTGGTGGGTGGCCGTCTTGGGTACAGACTTCTCGACTTGAACGATTTCCAGGATTTGGATCAACTGCTTTTGTTTCTCGGTTAAAGGCGTTCCCGAACATTCCTCCAAATACGGAAATAAACTCCGTTGCAGCGTACCCATTAACCATGATATGGTTTCTCGGAGCTTCATGGGTTCTCCTTGTATTATTTTTTTGCCAA
>JAURYC010000081.1 GCA_030654105.1 Deltaproteobacteria bacterium | reverse complement strand
AAGCTCTTTCAGGTGGAGGTCAAAGGTTTGCATACCCTCTTGTTTGCCTGATTCCATCACTTTCTTTAATTGTCCGAGTTCCCCCTTCTGGATAAGTTCCTGGGCAAAGGCGGTATTAATGAGAATCTCCAGCACGGGAAGGCGCTTCCCGGATTCTGTGGGAATCAGTCGCTGACAAATGATGGCCCTCAAATTATAGGAAAGTTGAACCAGAATTTGAGGGTGATACTCCCGGGGGAAAAAATTATGCCACTGTTCATCGGTGAGGATCTGCCGGATGAGTTGCTGGGCATCTTCTGAAGAAAGGGGTTCCGGAGCCAAATCTTGAAGACTCCCTTCCACATTTTAACCTGATCTAACCTATTTACTTATACGGTGAGCCTCTTGCAAAAGTGTAAATAAGCAGTAAAAGGGGTGAGCTTCAAGGGTTCTTCCGTGTTATAGTTTTTTTGACAAAAAAATAATACAAGGAGAACCAATGAAGCTCAGAGAAACAATATCATGGTTAATGGGCACGCTGCAACGGAGTTTATTTCCGTATTTGGAGGAATGTTCGGGAACGCCATTAACCGAGAAGCAAAAGCAATTGATCCAAATTCTGGAAATCGTTCAAGTCGAGAGGTCTGTGCCCAAGACGGCCACCCATCAATGGATGGGACGAAAGGTCTTGGAACGAGAGGCCATCGCCCGTGCCTTTGTGGCCAAGGTGGTTTACAACTATCCGACGACTCGTTCGTTGATAACGGCATTACAAGAAACTCCCAACATACGGCAGATTTGCGGTTTTGCGAAAAGGTCCGACATTCCTTCGGAAGCGACGTTTTCCCGGGCTTTTCAGGAGTTTGCGGGCAGTGGGTTGGGCGACCGCGTTCATGACCTGCTGGTCAAAACCAATCTGCAATCGGAGTTGCTTGGTCATATTTCTCGGGACTCCACGGCCATCGCCGGGCGAGAAAAGCCGGTCCCCAAGCCCAAGAAGGAAAAGGCGGCTCCTCGCAAGAGAGGCCGTCCGGGCCGGGGAGAAATCCGCGAGCCCAAGCCGGAGAGTCGTTTGGTCCGTCAGGTGACCCAAGAGGTCCAAGAATCTTTGCAAGAGATTCCCGTAGGTTGCGACGTGGGGGCCAAGAAAAACGCTCAAGGCTACCTTGAAACCTGGGTCGGTTTTAAGTTTCATGCCGATGTCAATGACTGTGGGTTTCCGGTCAGTGTGGTTTTGACTTCTGCCTCGGTCCATGATAGTCAGGTGGCCATTCCTTTGATGAAGATAACCAGCAGCAAGGTGGACTATTTATAGGACCTCATGGATTCTGCTTATGATGCCCAGCCGATCTATGAAGTCAGCCGGGGGTTGGGACATGTGCCCTTGATCGACAAGAATCCGCGGGGGAAAGAAATCCTTCCTATGGCTCCCCATGAAGCCATTCGTTATAACGAGCGGACGGTGTCTGAGCGATTCAACAGCCGGCTGAAAGAAGAATTTGGCGGGAAAAATGTAAGGGTCCGGGGTTATGAGAAAGTGAAGCTTCATTTGATGTTTGGCGTCATGGCCCTCTTTGCGGATCATTTGATCAAGCTCGTAGGTTAAGACCTTTAAGCTGCCAAAAGAAGGTTGCGTACGGGAGGCCTATATGCCCAGTGGATAGAAACCCATCATCGAGAAGGCTTCTGAAGGAACTGAGATTCAAAAACCTGTACCCGATGCTCTCAAGTTCCTCCGGAAAAGATTTTTCGAAATCCTTTTCTGAGACTTTTGCAAGAGGCTCTCGTGATAGAAGATATAGGTTCCCTAATTGAATGCGGGCATCCAATAGTTCCGGGTCTACATCAACACTCTTGGTAAATTCAGAAAAAGCCTCTCGAAATTGCCCCGCCTTCAAATAGGCGAGGCCCAATTTGTAACGCGCCTTGGCATCCTTGGGTTCGATCTGGAGGACATTTTTATATTCAATAATTGCTTCTTTGAATTTATTTTCTGAAAAATATTTTTCTCCCCTTCCCCAATGGCGCTCTTTTTTGGCCTCCTTGCTGCAACCAGTTAGCATTGAAAGAACGAAACAGATAAGAATTACGAAAACATAATTGAACCGCCGGCCGTGTTGAAAAGGCATTAATCCCCTTTCCTGCTCCTCATCGGCATTTTTATCTTTTATATCATATTTTTTCGAAAAGGGAAATAACTTAGTTGCTATGCTTTTTCGGCGAAGCGGGCGGTAAAAGAGGCCCCCACGGGGGAGAGGAGAAGGGTGAGGGGGCTTAACTGGGTTCCGGCTTGCGCCGGAATGACAGAAAGACGTATTTTCAGACTTTTTACGAAGCCGTCAAGTTTGTTGATCGGTTATTTTGAGGGAAGTTGGAATAATAGGCTCAGGTCCGGGAATGCGCCTTTTTCTAAGCCGGAAAGTGGAATTTGGAAATCTTTTAGAACGATTTCTTTCAAATCTTTTCCCGAACCCACCAGCCGTTTCACTCGTAGATTTCCTTCCTGGATTTGAATTTCAGCGCGAACCGTTTCCAATAGAGCTAAGGGAAAAGGAAGCCGAGGGTTGGGAATCCCCTGAATTTCCCCCCGCTGCAACAAAGCCCAGGCCTGCCCGTTCAACTTCTCAAAATTTTCTCCCACCCATTGAAGCGTTGCTTCCCCGCTCAACTTTACCGGCATGGAAAATTCGCTGGTCAAAAATGCTTTGATTTCCAAATTATTGAGCCGGATTTTCAATCGATTCTGGTTATTCTCCGCAACAAACTCGCATTGCAGGCGCTGCGAGGTCAACAAATCTTTTACATAGATGGCGGTTTTACCCAAAACAAAATTTATAAAATTCGGCTGCACGGTCAAATCAGGAATTTGCAATAATAACGTATTGGAACGAACATTGATTTTTTCAAGGTGAAGTTGTAAGGGGAAAGACGGCCCTACCCTTTCTATGGATAAATTTAATGGCAGCGTCTCTGCGAAGCTTTGGATGATCGCCTTTTTTACCCCTTCGTAGGGGAACTGCCATAAAAAAAAGAGGTAGAAAAGCGAAAAGGCAAAAAGAATATATCCGAAGATTGGCATAGATGATTTAATTTTACCCCTGATAGAATACCATCTGCAAGTTTACATCCAGCTGCCGCGGGGTTGTGTAGCGAGGTTTGATGGCCATCCGCGCAATCTGCAGCCCTCCGGGAGAGGACTGGACAAAATAAAGAAAGCGGGTCAAATGAGGGAGGTCTGTCTTCTCCATGGAAACTTCTATCGTCATGGTTTCTCCTCCGACCTTGGCGACAGGCGCAGGTTTTATAAAACGAATATTCTGGCGCAGACCGGACCGCTCAATCCAATTGTCGAGCCGGGAGAGGGGGGAGAGAGTCCGTTCGTTCACCGGAATCTTCTGGGCCATAACCGCTCTGGCCTGCTTAAGAGATTCGAACTCTTTTCTCAGCAGGCGGACCTCCTTTAATTCTCGCTCTTTTTGAGGAATCAGGCGCTCCAAATCTTGAGCCCGTTTGAAAGCGGGGTCGAACACCAAATAATAAACCAATAAAACTCCGAGGATGCCGGCTCCCCCGTATAGAAAGGCCTTTTCCCTCCCCGTAATTTTCATCTTTTAAATCCCTCTTTTCATCTGCAGCTTAAATTCGACCACATTCTCCAAGGTGCTGGCACGGGCTGTTTTCAATTGCACCTCCTTATAAAGAGACGATTTTTCCAGCCTGGATTTTACCTGGTTGATTGTTTCGAAAGAATCCGCCTCGCCGGTTACTTCTATCGCCTCGGGCTCGATGACGAGGTCTGTCACTCTGACTTTCCATCCCGGCTCAATGACTGTACTGAACTCGCGGAGGATTTCCAGCGGCGAGGCCGCCTTCGAGAGCCCTCCGATGGCATTCACCCGAGCCTTTTCTTCCCTTACCAAGTTTTTCATCTGTTGAATTTCATTGACAACCTTCTTGATTCCCGGCTGGGCCTGTAAAAATTCTTTGCGAATATCCGCTTTTAAATCCTGATATCTTCTTTCCTTTAAATGAAGGTCTACGGCAAAAGCGGCAATCCCCAAAACAGCCAGTAGAATTCCGTAGGACAGGAGGAGGGTCATCCGGGTTTTTGCTTTTTTGGCCTTCTTGGAAGACGCAAACTCTTCCTGTCGAAAATTAATTCGCTCTCCCTCCTTGATGGATCCCCCAAAAGCGGAGCCCAGGGCCACGGTGAGGATATGGTGGTATTCTTCGGGGACATTTTTCAATAAAGACTTAGAGCTTCCCTCCATATCCAGAATAGCGACCGCCCTGTGGAGAATTTCTCCAAATTTTTTTTCAAGGCCTGGCAGGGCCGTAGACCCTCCCGTGATGTATATTTTTTCAACCGGCCGACCATCTGGGTGGGATTCATACGCCATCAAGGTCCTTTGAACTTCATCGGCTAAGCGATTCAAGGCGGGGAGGATGGTTTCCTCTGTTCCTTTGGATTCCGGGGTGGTATTTTTTAACTTCTGTCCCGCTGGTAATTGCATGGCACTTCCGGCCACAGGAATAGACCGGACCAAGGTCAAAGTTGCGCGATGCCAGACAAGCATCGTGGTTTTCTCATGCCCCACATCCAAAAGAGCACCTGAAGAAACTTCATTCCCCAGGTTCGGCAGCAACCAGAAGAGGGCCATGGCTTCCGGAACCAAGCTTTCCGGGTCCAAGCCAGCCTCCTCCATTAAGGAAAAGTGCTCTTGCAGGTCTTCCTTGCGGGCGGCAAAAGCCATCGCTTGATTCCCATTCGCAGTCTCTTTCGACTGGTAAAAATCAACGATTACCTGATCCACTGGAAAAGGAAGCAAGCCCTCAACTTCAAATTTGATTACCTGCTGGTTCTTTTTTCTTTCCCGGAAAGGGAGCGTAACCCGATGGACCATCATGCGGTGTGAGGGAAGAGAAACGATTACATTTTCCCCGTCCTTGCTCCCGCCAGGGAATATCTTCTCCAGTATTTGAAGTTTCTCGCGAGGAGACTTTTCTTTTTCCGCATTGCCATAGGGATAAAACCCATAGTTCGTTACCCGGTATCCTTGCCAGGTACGCGCAAGCTCTACAGCTTTAATCCCGGTTGACCCAAAATCCAAACCCCAAGTTTTCATATTTATTCCAATACAAAATGCCCATTGAAAAATGGAAAATTATTATGTCATACAGTCATTGAGTCATTAGGTCATTGGTCATTTGCCTATTGTTTTTAACCTTTTACATTTTGCAATTTTACATTGATTATCATCATCCTGCTTTCCAGAAAAGAACCCTGGTTTTTCTTCCTTCTCTTTTGACCACCGTCTGCACCGCGGCCAGGGCATCGCGATAATATCCGAACACTCCGATGGAAAAAAAGTTACTCCGCACAGTAATTTCGCTGCTGATCTCCGCATAAATCTGGCCCCATCCCGGAACGGAACGGAGATCTTCGTTTTGGCGAAAGGGTTTTGCTGTGCGGTAGTCCAGCACCGCTTTCGCTGAGGATTGATCTACGCGCGGAGAAAGGCTCATGAGTATCGGAATGCTGGCTGTGTTGATGTTGATCTTCCCCTCGGAATAAATCGTTAAGTATTTTCCCAGCCCTTCCCGTTCCTCCGTCCCATAGAAAGTGGCCTCATCCATTTCCTTGATCAAAAGGATTTCTCCTAAGGAATCGAGAGGTCCGTTCTTAGTGGGGTGAGGGCGTTTCAGAGTTGGATAATATTCCCTTTCTGCACCGAAGGGCCTCTTCTGGTCATCCGGGTCCAGCCAATCCAGAATGGCATCAATCTTCTTGGGGTCGTGGCCTAATATTGTAAAGAGACGTTCCAGTTGGTTCTTCTTCTTCTGGTCTACAATCCCGTAGGCATCGATCAAGCCGTTGGGATTGAACTTGGAGCCCTCATCTGTAATCTGCCCGGTAAAATGGCCTTCATTGAAAAGCTGGGAAGAAAAAATGGCCAGGGTTTCGAACTGGGCCCATCTTTCATCCAGGGCATCATAGGATGGCTCATCTTCCTGGATCAAGGCCCGAGCTATCTCCACTCCTGACTGGGCGATATAGGATGCCTGGGTAAGGTCGCGGAAATTTCCGGCCAGGTTTGCCTCCACCCGCATGGCCCGGTTGAGTTCCAAACCCGTTACCACCAGGAGAGTGAGAATAAGAAGAGTCAATATCATAGCGACTCCCCTTTGATTTCTTGGCCAATAAGAACTCGAACTCACCTGCTTCATCCTTTTTCTCCGGCCAACGGCAAAAAGACCTGACTGCGAAAGGTATGGAGTTGATTGTGCGAATCTTCCAGGGTTAAATGAATCTCTATCCGAGCCGGAAGTTCATAGCGATGATTTCCCTCCAGGGAATTCCATTCCTTTTGGCTTTCCCCCTGGCGGGTGAAATATTTAAAACTCAGGCCCCGCACACCGTCGCGGATCGATAGGGTTCTCCCGCCCCGCTGAAGATCCCCATCCAGGGCTTCATCTTGACGCCGGAAAAGAGTAAGCCCCTTCCCTCCGGGTTCACGTTCCAGGAAATAGCCGATTTCCAGGATTTCTCCCTCCCCTTCCTGGATATCGGCATGGGGAGGAGCCAGAGAGGTAAAATCCAGCTGATCTTGATAATACTCCCCTTCTTTGCTGGTCCGTCCGACCAACCCGTAACGGAAAGCCGGGAGGGAATTCCCCGGATTGGATATAAAACCCCCTTTTAATTCCGCCCCTATTCTTTCCAGAATCAACCTGCCTTCCTGGATGACTTCCGCACGATCCCCGGCAGCTGCCATAACCATCATGGACTGGTTAAAGGTCATGTAAAGGAGGGTAAAGACGACAGCCAGGATGGCCAGGGTCATCAGGATTTCCAACAGAGTAAAGCCATTTTTCTTCAAATTAGTCTACCCAAACAAATCAAATTTTTATCTTTTGGCAAAGTAAGCTGTCAACTCCAGGCTGCGTTCCTGTTGTCCTTCCATCCATAAAACCCGGACCTGAGCTTTCCGGAGGTTCAGCACTTCGGTTAAACAAACGACCTGCTCCCACCGCAACATAGGAAATTCTTTACCGCCCGTTCCAGAGTCTTTTTTAGGTTCGGAAAAACCAATGCTTTCCAACTCAGCCATCTTTTCTTTGGCCAGCAAGGTGGCCAGGGATATCTGGCTCGCTTCATCAACCAGACGGACGCTGCTGCCTTGAGCCCGCAGGAAGGCCACTGCGACAATCGAAAGGATTGCCAGGGCAATCATGACTTCCAAAAGGGTAAAGCCCCTTGGTCTGCAGGAGGGAATGGTTTTAGGGATCATCCTCTAACCCTTTCCAGGTAGCCGGCTGCTACTTCAACTTTTCCGCCCAGAGGGTTTACGAAAATGGTAAAAACCTCTTGATCGCTTTTTTTAAGATGGATGGTGCATTCCTCGGCCCAACCTGTAGGTGAAAATTCCACATAAGCATTCCCCTCCCGGACCTTGCCCCTTTCTGAATGGACTACATCCAGAAAAATCACGCCGGGAGGAAGATAGATTGCCTGTCCGGATGAGGAAGGATCTCGGGAGAATTTCCCTTTTTCTTTTTCCACGGTCACCCAAAAAGCGTTTTCCTTTACATCAATATTCAGGCGGTGTTTAAGTTTTGTGGTCGCGGCTTGACTTTGAGCATACCGCAGAGTTCCGACAAAGCTCAAAACGGCCTTTTTGAAG
>JAURYC010000080.1 GCA_030654105.1 Deltaproteobacteria bacterium | reverse complement strand
AGAAAGGTTTGCTCCCATCGTTTGGCCGGCGCGCAGCACCTCCCCGCCGGGTCTTGATAATCCTCCTGAAATCATGAGGGAAAATAAAAAGTGAAGGGGGGCAAGAATTTTGATGATTTCGTAAAAAGTCAGAAAAGCCGTCACTCCTGCGAAAGCAGTCCCGCCTCAGGCGGACAGAACTACTTGAATTAACTGGATTCCGGATCAAGTCCGGAATGACAAAAAGTATAAAGCTATTTATGACGCACTACAGCAGAGAACTACGGATGCGGGATGTTAAAAAGAGGCTGATCAGGATGCAGGCGATACAGGCCAGGCGCACGCCGGAGATGGAGAAAGGCACGTAAATGAGGGAAAGAACCAAGGGAGCGAGGGCATACCCCGAGAATTTGACACAACTGTATAACGAGGCCACCGGCTTGCGCAGATCAGGAACGATTTGGACGGCCAGAGTGTTCAAGGAAGTCCAGGCCGTAGCTGCGCCGGCCCCGAACAAGGCGAAAAGCAAAATGTATTTACCGTAGGTGTATACCACCAACTCCAGCCCCAGGATGGCGCCAACCATGATGGCTTGTCCGGTATGAGCAACGATGATTCTTCCGCAGCGGTCGCCAAGGATTCCGGCAATGGGTGAGATCATCACCCCCAAAAATCCGGTCATGGAAAGAACGAGTCCGATCTTGTCGGAGGGAAGGGAGAAGGAAGTTTTTAAATAATCCGCGACGAAAGTCATCAAGCCAATGTACCCCATAAATAAGAAAAAAGCCGCCATACTCAATAATCTGATAGCGGAATAGGAGTATGACCGCTTCACCAAGGCAAGGGCTTCCCCAAGCCTGCCGGATTTCATAGCCGGCTGTTCCCCTGGGGTCCCTGTTACCCAATAGAGGACCCCAATGGCCAAGGCAAATGACATGAGAAAGAAAAAAAACCAGGACCAGCCCAAATGGACCTCCAGGAACCCGGATATCAAAGGCCCCATAGTAACGCCGATCGTGTACATGACCCCCAACAATCCGATGGCTTTGCCCAGGCGTTCCGGGTTGACCATTTCCCCCACGAGAGCCATAACGATCGGGGCGATGAAGGCCGCCCCAAGCCCCTGGACGAACCGGGCACCTACCAGAGCCTCCAAGCTGGGAGAGAATCCGGAGAGGAGCCCTCCCAGGCTGTATACCCCAAACCCAAAAAGGAGCGTCCGGCGGGTGTTGAAGACATGGGCAATGGATCCGGAGAACAATTGGAAGACGACATAAGGGACCATGTAAAGCGTAACCGTTAAGGAGACCCACTGAATGCTGACATTCCATTCCCGGGCCAATACCGGCAGAAGGGTGATCACCCCTATCCCCCCCATGGGGCCGATTACAGCCCCCAGGTAAATGGGTAATAGTTGTTTGAAATTCGCCATCGGGGTTACGCCCTCCGCATCTATAGCTTCCCCGCTTTCTTTTCTTGCAAAATCTTTTCCAGCGTATCCCTGTAAATCTTTTCTTTCACCGGATTCAGTTCGATGGCTTTGCGGGCAAGGGTTTCCGCCTGGTCGAGGTTTTCCTTTTTGGTGTAATACAGCCAGGCCAAGTTGTTCGCGGCATCGGCATTTTGGGGTTCTTGGCTGATGACTTTCTGGTAATTTCTTTCGGCTTCGTCCCACTCTTTTTTCTGAAAATGGACATTGCCGATATAAAGATAGGCCCCGGGGAGTTTTTTGGCCGCCAGTTTATACTCTTTCATGGCGGCGTCGAGTTCACCCTGCTTCTCGTAGGCCACTCCGAGGTTTAAATGTTCTTCCGGAGTAAGGGGGTCTTTTAAAATAATAATCCTGGGAAACGCACAACTGGATAAAAGCAGCAGAGCCCAAAGCGCAAAGCACAGAGGGCAAAAATTCTTTTTCTTTTTTAAGGACTGGGTTCTGATCATGGGGGAGTTACCCGGAGGGTCCAGAATTTTGTCCTTTCCCATGTTCTCAAAAAATGATTCAAAGGGATCCTCTTGTTCCGTTCTTTCCCGGAATGGGCGATGACAGCGTTTTCGTCATAACCAATCACCACCATAAAATGGTTTTGCTGGTAAACCCAGAACCCATAATCGACCAGGACAATCAAGGGAACGCCCGAGTCGATCCCTTTTTTTAAATCCTCCCACCCGCCCCGATACTGTCTGGCCTTCAATCCTTTCTTCTCGGCGTAAAAACCCATATCCACATCCAGGGTGCCCTGGGCCTCCTGGCTGTAGATCGCACCGGCAATATCCGCGGGAGAAACTTTTAAGCCCCAATAATTTAACACTGCCGCCAAGGAAGCAGGGCCGCATTGGTATATTTCCTGGGGGTAGAAAGGTACATTTTTTATGATGCGGGGGGTCCCGGATTCCCTAATGGGGATAGGCCCAGCGCAGGAAAAGAGCAAAGGGATTATCAGAAAAAGAAGGATAAATTTTTTCACCAAGGGATTTTATAGAATGGATCGATTGGATGTATGAAGATTTTCTTCATTTTACAACAATGCGATGTCCGGTAAGCTGGATGATCAGGATCACCAGGATGAAGATCAACAGAACGGTAATGAGAATCCCCAGGGCGGAATCTCCCCCTATTTTCCAGTCATCAATCTTCAGGGCGACTTGATGGATTTGTTGGTCGCTGAGGTTATTCAAGCGGGCCTGAATTTCCTCCGGAGTAAAACCGTACACCTTGAGCCTTTCTCCGACCATTTTCACCTCCAGAAACTTCTGAATCTTTTGCAGGTTGGAAGATCGTTCGGCCGATGCCAGGCCGATCGCTTCCGAAGGGGAAAATCCCGCCTGAACCTTGGGAGCAATCCCGATCACCAGCATGGCTACTACGAGATACCAGGTTACGTATTTTCGAATCGCTCTCCTCACCGTCCCTACCTCCTTTTTCGGGTTTTTAAAAAATCCTGTAATCAATTTTTTTTAGATAAATGTTAAGGGAAGAAAACGGCCATGTCAAGGAGAACTTATTCCTTTCTTTATTGACTTCTTGACAATTCAACCCTGTTATTATACTTTTCCTTCCATATAAATCGATGGCGATATTAATGTTCTACGTTCTGTTAAAGGCTGATACTGGTAATATCAGAATATGAGGGGAAGGAGAGAAGGGATGGATTATCAGAAATTTGTGGAGGACCAGGTTGCTTACATCAGGGAGATGGTGGGGAATAACCTGGCCATCAACGCCCTCAGCGGCGGTGTTGATAGCTCAGTGGTTACGGTGCTGGGTCACCGCGCCATCGGTAACAGGCTCAAAACGGTATTTATCGACAGCGCCCTCATGCGCCAGGGAGAGCCGGAACGAGTCGTCAAGACCTTTGCCGAAATGGGAATCGCCGTTCAAATCATAGACGCCCGCGCCGAGTTTTTGAATGCGCTTAAGGGATTGACTGATCCTGAGGAGAAGCGCAATGCCGTCACCAAAACCTTTTATGCGACGGTCTTTGGAAAACTTGTCCGTGAGACCGGTGCCAAAACCCTGCTGCACGGTACAATCCTTACCGACATCGAAGAAACTGTGGCCGGCATTAAGCGCCAACATAACATCCTGGTGCAGCTCGGCATTGACCCGGAGAAAGAATACGGATACAAAGTTTTGGAACCACTTAAGACGCTGCGCAAAGATGGGGTTAGAGAAGTCGCCAAAGTATTAAGACTTCCGGCCGAAGTCACCGCAAGAATTCCCTTTCCCGGTCCTGCTCTGGCGACAAGAATTGTGGGAGAGGTTACGGAAGAGCGGCTCGCCGTCGTTCGTGCCGCTACCGCGATCGTCGAAGAGGAGTTAGGCACCAGTGGGGCGTTTCAGTATATGGCCATCCTTTTGAATGACAGGGCCACCGGAATCCTTAAAGGCAGGCGAGAGTTTGGACAAATTATCGTCGTTCGATGCATTAACAGTGTCGATGCCAGAACAGCCACGGCCGTCGAGCTCTCCTGGGAGAAGCTGCACCGGATCTGTGAGCGCATTACATCCATCGATGGGGTAAACCGGTGCCTCTATGACCTTACGCCCAAACCCCCTGCTACGATTGAATACATTTGATCTGGAAATCTTCGGGTCTCATGTTGGGGATGCGGATGCCAAGGAAGAAAATTTATCCAGGGATGGAAAGCTGAATGGATGGTCGTTAGTTGTCCAGGCTTTTCAGAACTGGAACCTTGAAGAACGGAACTCCTTCTTCTTGCAGAATCTTCTCCTCATCGGGGAGGGCTACCCCCTTGATATTTCTCTTTTCGGCCTCTCCAAAGTGGATTTTCAGGGCCTCCTTGGCAAAATTTAACCCTACATCCTCAAAATTCTTATTGACATATTCCGTAATAACCTGAAGGGCTCGGTAAGCCTGGTGGGGATCAATTTTTTCTTCTTTTTTCTCCTCCTTTTTATCACTATATTTCTTTATGGCAAAGGTGGAGAAGGCCTTTTCAACTTGGTTATCATTACAAACAGGGCAGTGGATGATGCCAAAAGATCTCTTTTTCTCAAAAGAGTCGCTGTTCTTGAACCAGCATTCGAATTTGTGCCCGTTGGAACAGATGAGATCAAATACGATCATTGAATAAAATGCTCCATCCCTCTCAGGGGGAAATTTGAATTGGGGGAAAACCCTGTTTAAAAATTTAATAGGACGCAGATAACAACGGATAATTATTTTCTTTTTAGTTTATCCTGATAAGCTGTGTACATCCGTGTCCCAAAAGGAAATTCCTATATAATTAAATTAGCATATTACCAAAATTTTGACAAATTAATTTAGAAGGTTACGTCAGATTCAGGCTTCTCTTTGCTATCGCCACAATTCTTGACATTGCCCTCACCCTATACATGTGGCTCATTATCGCCAGGGCCATTATTTCCTGGGTAATTCCATTTTCCAGGAGCCCTTTGGGCCATACTATCGCCCATGGCCTTGCTCGACTCACAGATCCTGTCTTATGGCGAATACAAAGGTTCCTCCCCCTGCGGGGAATGGGCATTGATCTATCTCCCCTCATTGCGATTTTTATTATTATGTTCCTTAAATACTTTTTAGTGGCCACTCTCTTCGACTTAGCGCGGAGACTTTAGCCTTGTTGCCCTGCAGGTCACTTACCAAATATCTCCAAACGTTCTGAACATAGCAAGCTGGAAACTCGTATCAATTTAGCGTAAAATTGGCAGTCTTTCCCAGGCCCGGGGGCCAGGGCAAGGTGGATAAAAATCCCCTTCAATCCCATCGTTATCCCAGCCGCATTTTTAAAGGGCCAACAACAGTAATAACCCGTATAAGAGAAGAACTCCCATGGGCACGCAGGGGATTCCGTGCCAAAGCCTACTTCTCATAATTCCTCTCTGATAAGAAGCAGGCCAGGCGCTCCATGGCCGGTTCCAATATCTCACGCTCGGCGGCATAGCAGATACGCACCGAGCCCTCACCTCCGGCTCCGAAAGCCACTCCGGGCGCGATTCCGACCTTGGTCTCTTCGAGTAGCTTCCGGCAAAAAGCGAAAGAGTCTTGCAGCCCGTCGATCTTTGGGAACAGATAAAATGCTCCGTCCGGTGAAGGAACGGTCACGCCCGGCATTTGGCGGAGTGCGGAGAGACAAAAATCCCGGTTCTCCTTGAGGCGATAGAGCATTTGCCGCAGTTCTTCTTCGCCGTGATTCAGGGCGGTTTGGACAGCGCGTTGGGTAAAACTGGGCGCGTGGGATATGATAAATTCGTTGAACTGAGTCGCTTTCTGCCCTACGTCGCTACGGGCGACAAGCCAACCGACTCGCCAGCCGGTCATGCAGTAGGTTTTCGAGAAGGATTGGGCCACCATCACGGCATCGTCGCGAGTGGCTTGACGCAAGATCGAAGGGGCCGGGACTCCAAGCTCAGGGGTGCGGTAGTAGAGGCGGTCATAAACTTCATCGGCGAGCACCCACAGATCATGGCGGCGGGCAAATTCCAAAAGCTGTTTCTGTTCTTCTTCGGTTGCCACCCAACCGAGAGGATTGGAAGGCGAAGTATAGACCAAAAGGCGGGTGCGGGGGGTCACCGCCGTCTGGAGAGCATCAAAATCGATGGTGTAGCGTCCGTCACGGAGCGGGTGCGGGACTTCCACCGGAACGGCATTGACCATCTGGGTGATCGCAGAAGCATTGGGCCAAGCTGGCGTGAGCACGAGCGCCTCGTCCCCGGGGTTGAGGACACAGCGTATCGCTACGTTGAGCGCCTGTACGCCGGATGCGGTTATAACGATTTCCGACCGGGGATCGAGGTCGATCCCCTGCAGCCGGCGGTAATAATCGGCCAGATCCTGCCGCAGACCCGGCAAACCGGCATTTTCCGTGTAGAAGGTGTAGCCTTCTTCCAACGCTTTCATCGCAGCGCGCTTGATGTAGTCCGGAGTAGGGACATTGGACTCCCCAAAATACAACTTGAGCACGCCCTCCATTTTCATGGCGGCTTCGGCCAATTCCCGAATCCGCGATTGAGGAACTTTTTGAGCTGAAGTGGCAACGGTAGGCATAATCGCTGGCAAACCTCTTGTTGGATGGATTTCTGGCCAGAGGGATAAGTCCCAATTGCTTCTATTATCCGATGACATTTCAACGGTGTCAATAGAAGGGAAAGCTAAGTTTACTCCTATTGTGGTTCGGGCAGGAAGGGCAGCTGGCGCGGTGCCCTTCCTGCTCGAACCGGCACCCCAACTGGGAGAAAGGGCCAATCTTTAAAACTGTGGGTGGGCACCCAAAAAACTGGGAATGGGCAAGAAGCGATTCGAGGTGCCAAAGCGCATAATAGCATCGCCGCTTACGCCGATGAGATTTTGGTCACCCCTACCCGCCTGCTGACCAAAGAAGAAGCGGACTGGGCTGTAGCTTTTGCCGTTCCCGGAGACGCGCCCGGGATCCGGCAAGTGGTGGTAACCTCTTCTCCCCGTTCCCGGAAGAAATTGAAAGCTCCTGTAGCCGAGTTTGGCTCCTGTCATTCCCTGACCATTTTTGAAGATACCTTTATCCCCTGGGAGCGAGTCTTTATGTGTGGCGAATGGGAATTCGGGGGCCGGGCCGCATCCCTTTTTGCCCTGTATCATCGTCATAGCTACACGGGATGCAAGCCGGCCTTTACGGATGTGATCATGGGGACCACCGCCTTAGCGGCAGAATACAATGGGGTAGAGGGAGCCCAACATATCAATCACAAACTGGCTGACCTGATCAGTGTTGCCGAATTGGTTTATGGCGCAGGCATTGCCGCCGCGGTGAAGTCCAAGCCCAGTTCTTCCGGAACTTACATTCCCGATGTGGTCTTTTGCAACGTTGGAAGGCGGCATGCGGGGGAAAGCCTCTATCATGAATACCAAATTTTGTGCGATGTGGCTGGGGGTCTGCCCGCAACCCTGCCTTATGAAGAGGATTTCTTCCAAGAAGAAGTCGGCCCTCTTCTAAATAAATATATCATGCGGAAAACGGGGATCAGTGCCGAGAACCAACACCGTTGCTTTAGAATGACTCAGGACCTGATTGGCTCCTCTTTCGGAGCCCACCGGCAGATCGCCGGCCTCCACGGAGGGGGCTCCCCCATTATGGAAGTGATTGCCATTCTGGGTAACTATGATCTGAAACAGAGGAAGGAGATTGCCAAATACCTGGCAG
>JAURYC010000079.1 GCA_030654105.1 Deltaproteobacteria bacterium | reverse complement strand
AGCCAGATTAGATGCGCCCGGGGTTTTGCACCATGTGATGGGGCGGGGGATCGAGAAACGGAAGATCTTTCTCGATGATCAGGATCGAGTCGATTTTATCAATCGATTAGGCAAATTGGTGAAAGAGGACTCCATGGATATCTATGCATGGGCTATTCTTCCCAACCATTTTCATATCCTTTGTAAAACTAAGAAACGGCCGTTGTCTTCCAGCATGCGGAATTTGCTGACTGGGTATGCCGTGAATTTCAATAGGCGACATCGGAGGCATGGCCATCTGTTTCAGAATCGGTATAAATCCATTTTGTGTCAGGAGGATGCTTACTTGGTGGAGTTGGTTCGTTATATTCATTTGAATTTGCTACGGGCTGGGGTAGTTAAAGATCTGCGGGAATTGAATGATTGCCCTTGGTCAGGTCATTTGGCTTTGCTGAGGAATATAGATGGAAGAGAATGGCAGAATCGGGATTATGTCTTATCGTATTTTGGAGGGGGGAGAAGAGGACGGCGAAATTATTTGAGGTTTGTGGAGGAAGGAATTTCATTGGGGAGAAGGCCGGAGTTAGTTGGGGGAGGTCTGGTAAGGAGTTTAGGGGGTTGGTCTTCGGTAATCGCATTGCGGCGGCGTGGGGAGAAACAGGTATCGGATGAGAGGATATTAGGGGATGGGGATTTTGTGGAGGCAATGTTGGCTGAATCGGATGACATAGGAAAAGAGAATTTGAGAATAAGTAAGAAGAAATTTAATTTGTGGTCTTTGGCGGAGGGGGTTTGTAAAGAACATGGGGTAAACTTGAAGGAGTTGCGGTCGGGAAGTCGCCGGCATGGAGTTGTGGAGGCGCGGCAGGAATTATCTCGGCTCGCAGTAATGGCTCATGGGTATTCCGGGGCGGAAGTAGCGCGATACTTGGGGGTTACGAATTCCTGTATTACCCGCCCGCTTTCCTTAGGAAGCAAGAAAGTCCAGTAAGTTGTAAGATAGAGCGTTAGGCAATTTCTGCACGAACGTCCCCCATTTTAAACCGGCATAAGCAACAAGGACCTATGGATTTTTGATGTCTTTGGGATAATAAAGAAAAAAATATTATTGAATGAATTGCTCCCAGTGAGCCGGGTTGAATCGCGAGATTAAACGCTGACTTTCTAACCATTCGCAAATAATACAGTACAAGTTGTCGAGACGGTTTCTTGTCTGTTTAAAAATGTTCAATTCTTCTCACTTTTGGCAATTTCAAAAATTCCATCAACCTCTTTTTTCTTTATGGATGGAAGGAGAAATATTCTACTGGCTGTATCTCTATATTTATCTTCTTTTTCGCCCATGATACCATGAATACCGATAGTCTCCAGAATTCCGTAAGTTTGATACATCAAACTTACGAGCATAATTCCTACTTCTTTCCGGTGGGCCAGTTCGCTAGACAAGGATGCCTCTCATGGGGGACGTAGTTTACTTCTATCACTTCTTATTCTCCATCTCTATTTTTCGAAGAGCATTGGCAATGGCTGAGGTGCAAACCCCCACATGACGCGCTATCTCGGCCATCGGAATTCCGTATTCCCGGTTTAATTGCCAAGCCACCTTCGCACGCACGCTTGAAACTCTCCGAGCCTGACCGCCCAAACGTAACTCCTTCTCTCCGACCTCCTCCTCTTGAGATATCTTCTGTATAACATCCTTTATCAAAGCCTCTCTCTTCTTTATAGGTAGATACCGCGTCACCTTCTGGTCTGCTTCCTTTAAAATCTCAGCTACAAAATCCCCCCCGCCCAATATCCGGGAATCATGCTCACCTATCTCGCCTCTACTCCGTAACGAAAGCACCTGTGACCATCCTCCCATACTCCGAACTAACCCTCCGCCAACCAACTCCGGCCGCCTCCCCTGATCCTTGCCCTCTTCCATAAACCTCCGATATACCCGAATCGCTTTCTTCTCATTACGGTGAAATTGCTGCAGCACATAATTCCTCTCTTGCCAATCATTTTTCTCCTTCCCTACCAAGGCACCGTGGCCGCTCCAAGGATATCGATCCAGCTCGCCCAAACTCGCAACTGCTGAAGCTCGCAGAGGGTTTAAATGGATGTATCGAACCAACTCCAAAAGATAGGTTTCCTCCTCGCATATGATAGATTTATATCGGTTTTGAAACAAGTGCCCGTTTCTTTTATGCCTCCGGTTAAATGCCTGCGAGTATCCGCTCAAGAGACGACGCATGAACAAAGATAAACCGGAAGGGCCGCTCAAGAGTAATAGGTGAGCGTGGTTATTTAACAATGACCAGGCAAGAAGGCGGGTCCCGGTTTCTTTGGATAAGTTCCTCAACCGGGAGACAAAGTCTTTCCCATCCTCATCCTCTCGAAAGATTCGCTTTCTTTCAATCCCCCGGATCATTACATGGTGGAGAGTCCCGGGAGTGTCCAATCTTGCTTGCCGTGGCATAGGTCTCTTTTACCAGAGAACCATCTCTTTGTAAAGTTATATTTTTAAACTACGTCCCCTATTTCACTATTTCACTATTTCACAAGCGCAAACAGCGCGCGCAAAAACTTAGGAGGAGGTAAATGGAAATGGAACTAATGACACCGCAGTTTATGGAACAGCAGGCACCGCAGGAAACCACATGGCCGCCACGTTTGGAACAATTAAAATTTCCCCCGCTGCCTGACTAGGTGGAGAAGTGGGACACGACCCGCGTGTGTATGGTGACCGGGACGTTCGTGCAGAAATTGCATAAAAGCCTTGGCGACAAAACTATTTTTATAGAACCGCTAAGAACGCTCTGCACGAACGTCCCATATTTCAAGATTTACTCCAAATGCTTAATCCGATCGAGGCGAAATACTCGCATATCTTTTTCCTTCAGGCAAAAAGCATCCATATAAATGTTCTTTCCTCTGCGAAATAATCGCTCTGGGACGACACGGCGAAAAGTCAATCCGTCCGTCCCAGCGTACTTTAAGTAAACCGACTTTCCGATTTTAATCAGGTCGTTTATTTCTGCAATCCGTTTGACTTTGTAGTCTTGGGGACGCATCGGGTCATCTGGTTTTTCTAACCACTTCAGTACATGTTTATCCTTCTCTATTAATTTCCTTCTCCCAAAAATCAACCAGAGCAAAAATCGGATCAGGTTATAGGGTAAAAAGATAAACCACAGCATCTTTTCTTCTCAATCCTCATCCGGCATTATACAAGAAATAAAACTGACTGGAACCTTTCCCTTACTGTTTTATGACTAATACTTCTTTACAAGTTAGGGAAATTTGCTGCCATTCGATCCGGCTCATAGGACCGAACCAACAGGCTCCAAAATTACAATCCATCCCAAAATAAATTTTTTCTCCTTTTTCGGGTTCAAGATAATAGTGGTCTGAAATAGTCGAAGAAACGCTCGATATTTTTGTTGTTTTTCCAACGGGGATTTTGAATTCTGTCTTCATTCCGCACCCAAGCCTGATAAAGTCTGTGTCATTTATTCTTATGAGAAACCCTCCGATGTATTTTTCGCCATCCCATCTACCACATTGCATATTCCCAGCTTTCCTTGCTATAAAAACAGTAGCAAAATCATTATCAACTTGTGGGATGTTGCCAATAATTCCCGCTGGTTTAATACATCCTGCCAACAATCCAACAATCAGTCCCAACATAAAAACCGTTTTTATTTTTTCTCTCCTTTCAATCCTCCCCTATTAGCATGATCGTAATCGTGGGTTCAAGATTATCGCCTGGTGAGCAGATCGAATAAAAGTCAACCAGAGGCTTTGAATCGCCCTGGTCAAAGATAACCTTGAAATCCACCCTGTCCGTTCTTCCTGCCCTCCTTATCTCATGCCGCAGCATGGTCAGCAAATCCCAAAGCCTTCCCTTCTCATCCTGTCCAATAGCCTCGGGGAGAGGGATGATCCATTGATGCCAAACTCCATGGGTCACAGCTGTAGGATACTTGAATCCGGCCTCTTTAGCAAGCTCGCTGACATCAATCAGGACGCCGTCTGCAATGGCCTGTTTTCGGCTGAGTGAGTGGGGTCAGATCTTTCTTTTTGACAAAGCTCCAATTCGCCGGTCAATTTCCTCAAAATGGGCTCGAACTTGTTTGTAGGCGTTTGGGTAAAGCGTGCGCAGAATTTTTTTGATTTAAATAAAAACGTTGTTGACTACAATGACTTATATTTGTATAGAAATGTTGGGAAATTTGAATCAAACGGGGAAATATTTATGGCTATGAGAAATGAATTTGTGGAATATCTTTTGGAATTGTTGGAGCCATCTGGAGGGGTGAGAGCCAAAGCCATGTTCGGGGGATTCGGTATCTACAGGGATAATCTTATGTTCGGCTTGGTGGCGGACGACATCCTGTACTTCAAGGTGGATAAAAAAACCCGGCCTGAATTCGAGGCCAAGGGACTGCCCCCTTTTACCTATGAAAATAAAGGCAAAGAGTACTCTATGTCCTATTACCAGGCTCCGGAGGAAGCCTTAGAGGATTCTGATGAGATGGCTGTATGGGCGGAAAAAGCCTATGGCGCTGCGCTGCGCGCTAATAAAAAGAAAAAAGTCTAACGCTCAACTGAATTTCTTCGGGCCTAAAAAAGAACAATCCGGGGCATTCCTACCTTTATTATCACCCTGTCATATTTCGGAAATGATTTCTGTTAGATCCCGGTTCAACTCCAGGATTCGGTCCTTGAGCTCGGTTTGTTCCAGCCAGGCCTTGGCTTCCAGTCGAGACTTGCGGTCCCGAAGCGCGGCCAGTTTGGATTCCATATCAGAAAGGAGATAGGCCCAATCGACGGGAGGAGCGGCTTTTTCGGGATAGGCAGCCCGCTTGAGTTCCTGCCCCGCTTTTAGCGTGGCTTCTTCCAGATAATCGGGGATGAGGACTTTGAACCCGAAACGATCCTGAATAAGACCCGCCAGTACCTGTTGAGCGGAAAACTCTCCGTGCACTAAAAAAACTTGCATGTTGGGATTCTGGAAATGGCTCAGCCATTCTAAAATCTGGCCTTGACCGGCATGGGCGGAAAATCCGTTGATGGTAAACACCCTGGCTTTTACGGCAATTTCTTCGTGAAAAAGGTGAACCCTTTTCATCCCATCCACGATTTTTCGCCCTGTCGTCCCCTGGGCCTGAAACCCGACGAAGACAATACTCGCCCCCTCGCGCCACAGATGATGTCTCAAGTGATGCCGGATCCTTCCCGCATCCGCCATCCCGCTGGCCGAGATGACGACCGCCGGCCCGGAGAGGCGATTGATCGCCATGGACTCCTCGGTAGTCTCGGTAAAACGCAACTGGGGCAAAGAGAGCGGGTCTTCTCCGTTTTGCATAAGTTTTTTGGTGGCTTCATCAAAATATTCCGTATAGTTCCGAAAAATCTCAGTGGCCCGGATCGCTAAGGGGCTGTCCAAAAAAACGGGCATATCCTCTGGAAGCCTTCTTTCCTTGGCTAAAAGGTGAAGCGAATAAATGATCTCCTGGGTCCTTTCCACAGCGAACGCCGGGATAATAACCTTCTCT